>CAXNGA010000181.1:0-5025 GCA_964201375.1 Kaistiaceae bacterium | reverse complement strand
GGTGGTGCCGCATCACGGCATGGCCGATCGAGGTGTGGTCGCGGTGGAACACGCGGCCGATCGCCGGCAGCGACAGGGGTGTCTCCATCACGCAGCGCCAGATTGCCTCGTGCCGGGCAGGAATGAGGACGCGCGCCCGGCGGTCCGACAGGATGTCGTGGACCGGAATGTCGTGCCGCGCCGCGACCTCGGCGATGATCCGGTGGCAGGCACCCGGACCGCGCTGCAGCGGGGTGGCGGCCGGCTTTGCTGCACCGATCGCCACGGCCTGCTGTCCTGGCGTCCGGTCGCCGACGGCGCGAAGTTCCTTCTCGGCGAAGGCACGTCCCGCGGCTTCGATCCGCCGGGCGGCGTCGCTGCGGAAGGTGGGACGAACGCCGAAGGCGGTCATGACGCAGCTCCTGCATTCAGCCAGGCGGTGGTGAAGGGTGGCGGCGACCAGGGGTGGGGTATCCCCCGGTCGCCGCCCGCCGGCGCGGGAGGGGACGCCGGCGTTGGACCGAAGGGCCGGGCCGGCGCACTGGCGCGGCTACGCGGTCCTCCGGATCGGAGTGGGTTGCGGCAGGCGACGGAGTTGTCGTTGGCCGATGGCCGACAGGCGCCGAAACCTGCTCCCGGGCACGCTTCACCGGGGATCCCTTCCGGGACATCATCGGCAGCGTCGGCCGGCATCGGCCAGGTCATCCGCGTCATCGTCGCTTCGTCCTTCCTGTCGTCGATGGAACGATAGTGCCATCTCCTCCACCGTGGATGTCAACCACAATGTGGATGAGATGATATGGACGTAAGCGGTGATGGGGCTACAAGCAGCCATGCCATCGGTCACCCACCCCAAGCGTCAGCTCAGCCGGCACTACCTCCAGCAGTGGCGGGAGCATCGCGGCCTGTCGCAGGAGCAGGCGGCGGTCCGCCTGTCGATCTCACGGACCCAGCTGTCGAAGATCGAGAACATGAGAAGCCCCTATTCGCAGGGACTTCTCGAAGCAGCGGCCGAAGCCTATGGCTGCAGCCCGGCCGACCTCATCATCCGCAACCCGACGATCCCGGATGCGCCCTGGTCGATGTACGAGGCTCTCCGGAAAGCACCGGAATCCAAGCAGCAGCAGATCCGCGCGGTCATCGAAACGCTCCTGAAAACGGCTACCTAGACGACACCAGTGGATTACCTGCACATCCCTGCTGGCCACGTTAGTGGATATCCTCCACTGCTATCCGCAGCCGAGACTTCTGCGGAGACGATGCGATGGCCGGAGTGGACGATGCGAAAAACCTGTGGGGCACGGGGTCGCCTCGCATGGCCCCGGGAAGCCGGGGAACGGCCCGCGCCGTCGGCCGGGCACTCCTTGCCGTCGCCCAGCCGGACCTCTTCGGCCATGCCGCAGACGCGGAATCGGGGGATCGCCTCGCAGCCCTGCGGCGCCGCCGCCGCCGGGCCCGGCGGCGCAGTGCGGCCGGACTGCTCCTGGCGGAGCCCTGGTCGATCGACGAATCCGGCGCGGCGCGGGATGCCGTCGCCCTCGCCCGCCGCTTCCTCCGGCGCCATCCGGAGCGCGATCGCGCCGATCCCGCGCCTCCCCTTCTCACCGCCGGGCAGGAAGCCGCCCTCTGGCACGTCGATGAGGAGGCCGCGGAGGAATGCTTCCGCCGCGATGCGTGGTGAGCAGCGCCCGGGCCGTTGCACCGGCCCGGGCATTCCGGTCATTCTGGGGGGATGAAACCCCTCCTCGTCATCGACGGCGACTCCTTCACCCACCGCGCCTATCACGGCGTTCCGAAGACGGTGCGGCGCGAGGGCGGCCGGCCCGGCAATGCCATCGTCGGCTTCGCCAACTACATCACCCGCTTCCACGACGCGGAGAATCCCCGGACGGTGTTCGTCGGCTGGGACACGCTCGACCAGCCGACCTACCGCCACCAGGAGCTGGCCGGCTACCAGGGCGGGCGCGAGTTCGACGCTGAACTCCTCGAGCAGCTCGACATGATGCCTGAACTCGTGACGGCGCTCGGCTTCGGCTTCGGCAAGGGCGCCGGCTACGAGGCGGACGATTTCGTCGCCTCGGCGGTGACGGCGGAAGAAGCGCGCGGCGGGTCGGTGATCCTTGCGAGCGGCGACCGCGACATGTTCCAGCTTGTTTCGGATCGCACCATTGTCGTTTTCCCGGTGAAGGGTGGCGAGGTCGCGCGGATCGACGTGGCCGGCGTCCGCGAGCGCTATGGCGTGGAGCCCGGTCAGGTGCCGGATTTCATCGCGCTCCGCGGCGACCCGTCGGACCGGATTCCCGGCGCGAAAGGCGTCGGCGCGATCTCGGCGGCAAGCCTCCTCGGCCGCTACGGCACGCTCGAGGCCGCCCTCGTTGCAGGGCGCTTCGCCCCGCAGGCCGACGATCTGCGCCTCTACCGCCGCATTGCCACGATGAACCGGTCGATCGCTCTCCCCGACATGCCGGACAGGGTACCCGACTGGCAGGGCGGCGCCGACCTTGCGCGCGCCTGGGGACTGAACACGCTGGCGGATCGCCTCGCGGCGCGCGCCGGCTAGACCTGGGGCACGGGGCGGACCGTGGTCAGTTCACGAAGGAGCGCGTCGATGTCCTCGGGTTGGTAGGGTTTGGACAGGACACGCATCATCGGGTCGGCACCGAAGCGGGTTTTCAGGCCGTTGTCGCCATAGCCACTCGCAACGATCACCGCGATGTCGGGCATTTCCCGGCGGATCGTAAGGGCAAGGTCGTCGCCCTTGCCGTCGGGAAGGCCGATGTCCACGACCGCCGCACGGATCGATCCGGCACTTTCCCGGAGCCTGGCCAGCCCGTCCCGCACCGTTCCGGCTTCCACGACATCGTAGCCGAGGAGGCCGAGCCCCTCCGCCGTCACGAGACGGATCAGCACCTCGTCCTCGACGAGCAGTACGACCGGCAGGGCCTGATCTTCGTTGGTCACGCGACTCCCAAGTCTCCGCAGGCTCATGGTCACGGCCAATCGCTTCGATGCAAGCGCGCCGAAGCCTGTCGCGGTCACGCTTGCCTCAACGCCTTCGTGATGCGGCGGGTTCCGGCCAGTCCTCCCCGAGAATGATCCGGCGCGGGTCGTGAACGGGCTGTCGCACGGTCACGACCCTGAAGTTCTGCGACAGCTACCGCGCTTGCGAACAAAACAGGAAACATGATTCTCTCCATGGTTCGGAAGGGGATGATTCGTGGCGGCGATACTCGACGGCTCATGGCTCGACGGCCTCAACGCCGAGCAGCGGCGGGCGGCGACGTTCGGCGACGGCGGCGAGACCGGTCCCCTCCTCGTCATCGCGGGGGCGGGCTCGGGCAAGACGAACACGCTTGCGCACCGGGAGGCGCACCACATCGTCCGGGGTGCCGACCCGCAGCGCATCCTCCTGCTGACCTTCTCGCGCCGGGCTGCCGCCGAGATGACGCGCCGCGTCGAGCGTATCGCGGCAAAGGCCTTCGGTGCCGGCACGGGCGCGGCTGCGGCCGCAAGCCTCCCCTGGGCCGGCACGTTCCACGCCGTCGGCGCAAAACTCCTGCGCGACTACGCCGAGCAGATCGGCCTGCCGCCGGCCTTCACCATCCTCGACCGGGAGGATTCGGCGGACCTGATGAACCTGTGCCGGCACGAACTCGGCCTCTCGAAGACGGAGGAGCGCTTCCCGACGAAAGGCACCTGCCTTGCGATCTACTCGCGCGTCGTCAACGCCCAGACGCCGCTCGGCGAGGTGCTGCTCGACGCGTTCCCGTGGTGCGCAAGGGTCGAGTCCCCGCTCCGCGACCTCTTCGTGGCCTATGTCGAGCGGAAGCAGGCGCAGGCCGTCCTCGACTACGACGACCTCCTCCTCTACTGGGCGAACATGATGGAGGAGCCGCTGCTCGCCGCGGACCTCGCCAGCCGCTTCGACCACGTGCTGGTCGACGAATACCAGGACACCAACCGCCTCCAGGCGACGATCCTCCTCCGCCTCAGGCCCGATGGAAGCGGCCTCACCGTGGTCGGGGACGATGCCCAGTCGATCTACTCGTTCCGCGCAGCGACCGTGCGCAACATCCTCGATTTCCCCAAGGCGTTCTCGCCGTCGGCTTCAGTGATCACGCTCGATCGCAATTACCGCTCGACGCGGCCGATCCTCGCCGCGGCCAACGCCGTCATCGGCCTTGCCGCGGAGCGCTTCACCAAGAACCTCCGCTCGGATCGTCTGTCCGATGAGCGGCCGGAACTCGTCACGGTGCGGGACGAGGCCGACCAGGCGCGCTTCATCGTCGAGCGCATCCTCGACAACCGCGAGGTCGGGACCGCGCTCAGGGCGCAGGCTGTCCTCTTCCGCACCTCGTCGCACTCGGCCCCGCTCGAACTCGAGCTGACCCGGCGCAACATTCCCTTCGTGAAGTTCGGCGGCCTGAAATTCCTCGAGGCGGCGCATGTGAAGGACATGCTGTCGGTGCTGCGCTTTGCCGAAAACCCGCGCGACCGCACGGCCGGCTTCCGCCTCCTCCAGCTCCTCCCCGGCTTCGGCCCGAAGACCGCCGAGGCCGTCCTCGACGCCATCGGCGGCGCGCCGGACCCTTCGGCGGCGGCGGCAGGCCTGCCGGCACCGCGCGGGGCCGCCGACTGGGCGCCCTTCGTCGCGCTGTTCTGCGGCCTCCGCGGCGGCGGCACGGGATGGCCGGGGGAGATCGAAGCCGTCCGCCGCTGGTACCAGCCGCACCTCGAGCGCCTCTACGAGGATGCCGAGGTGCGCGCGTCGGACCTCGGCCAGCTCGGGCAGATCGCCGCCGGCTTCCCCTCGCGCGAGCGCTTCCTCACCGACCTCACGCTCGACCCGCCCGATGCGACGAGCGACGAATCCGGCCCGCCTTCGAAGGACGAGGACTATCTGATCCTGTCGACCATCCACTCGGCCAAGGGCCAGGAGTGGAAGGCGGTCTTCCTCCTCAACGGCGTCGACGGCTGCATCCCGTCCGACCTCGGCACCGGCACCTCCGAGGAAATCGAGGAGGAGCGCCGCCTCCTCTATGTCGC
>CAXNGA010000180.1:0-5045 GCA_964201375.1 Kaistiaceae bacterium | reverse complement strand
TGCGGTTGCACGCCGTTCCGGGCGCGCGCTACATCGGCACAGAGGTCGCGCTGCGAGAGAAATGCCGATGGTAGAGACGACCGGCGGAAACGTCCGCCCGACGTCGCCGCATCTCCAGATCTACCGATGGTCCGGCACCATGGCGATGTCCGTCGCCCACCGGGTCACCGGTGCGGCGCTGTTCATCGGGATGGGCCTGCTTGCCTGGTGGCTGGTCGCGGCAGCGATCGGGCCCGACGCCTTCGCAACGGCACGGCGCTTCCTGTTCTCTCTGCCCGGAACGATTCTCGTCTTCGCCTTCAGCTGGGCTCTCGTCCACCACGCGGTCGGCGGCCTTCGCCACCTCATCTGGGATTCCGGCGTCGGCATGACGCGGCGCAACAGGGAGCTCCTGGCCTGGGGCACGCTCGCGACTTCGGTCGCGGCCACCGCCGTGATCTGGGCACTGGCCTACGTCTCGCGATGAGGACGCCCGGCCCGACTCCGGACCGACACCCTGCGGGAGGGCCTTCACCCGTCCTGGACCGGCGCCAGAAGAGCGGCGCCGGCCGGTCGTTCCAGAAGCGCTTCACGTCGATGCTGCTGCTGCCGCTGACGGTGACGGCGATCTTCCTCGGGACGACGCTCGCCGGTGCCGACCAGGGCACCGTTGCGCGCGTGCTCGGCCACCCCGTCATCGGCGCGGCGCTCTTCGCTTTCGTCGCGCTCGTGGCCGTGCACATGACACTCGGCGCCATCGACATCATCGCCGACTACGTCAAGGGAACGCTGATGAACCGCCTCGCCATCGCCGGAGCCCTGGGCTACGCCGCCATCGTCGTCGGCGCGTCGGGATGGGCGCTTCTCAAGCTCAACATCGGGGACTGACCCGTTGCCACGCCACCGTGAGCCGGCCGTCGCTCCGGCCGTCATCGGCCGCGCCTATCCGCTGACGGACCATTTCGTCGATGTCGCGGTGGTCGGCGCGGGCGGCGCCGGGCTCCGCGCTGCGCTCGCCGCCGGCGAGGCTGGTCTCACCACCGCCTGCATCACCAAGGTTTTTCCGACGCGGAGCCACACGGTGGCGGCACAGGGCGGCATCTCCGCTGCCCTCGGCAACATGGGCGAGGACGACTGGCGCTGGCACATGTACGACACCGTGAAAGGGTCGGACTGGCTCGGTGACCAGGACGCAATCGAGTTCCTCTGCCGCGAGGCACCGTCGGCGGTGTACGAACTGGAGCACTACGGCGTGCCCTTCTCACGGACCGAGGATGGGCGGATCTACCAGCGGCCATTCGGCGGGATGACGACCCATTTCGGCGAGGGCGTCGCCCGCCGTACCGCCGCCGCCGCCGACCGGACGGGCCATGCGATCCTCCACACGCTGTACGGTCAGGCGCTGAAGCACAGGGTCGCCTTCCACACCGAGTATTTTGCCATCGACCTGATGATGGCCGACGGCGCGTGCGTCGGCGTGATCGCCCTGTGCCTGGGCGACGGGACCCTGCACCGCTTTCGTGCCCACCGCACGATTCTTGCGACGGGGGGCTACGGCCGTGCCTACGCGTTCTGCTCGTCGGCGCATATCTGCACCGGCGACGGCAACGCGATGGCTGCGCGTGCCGGCGTGCCGCTCCAGGACATGGAGTTCGTGCAGTTCCACCCGACGGGTCTCTACGGTCACGGCATGCTCATCACCGAGGGGGCGCGGGGCGAGGGCGGCTATCTCGCCAATTCCGAGGGCGAGCGCTTCATGGAGCGCTATGCGCCGACCGCAAAGGACCTCGCCTCGCGCGATATCGTGGCGCGCGCCATCGCGACCGAAATCCGAGCCGGCCGCGGCGTCGGGCCGAAGCGCGACCACATCGACCTCCACCTCGAGCACCTCGATCCCCGGGTGATCCACGAGCGCCTGCCGGGCATCGCTGACACCGCCCGCATCTTCGGCAAGGTCGACATCTCGAGGGCGCCGATCCCGGTGGTGCCTACCGTCCATTACAACATGGGTGGCGTGCCGACGAACCAGGTCGGCGAGGTCATCACGAAGACCGCGGGCGGCGAGGCCGTGGTGCCGGGCCTGATGGCGATCGGCGAGGGCGCATGCGTGTCGGTCCACGGGGCCAACCGCCTCGGCTCGAACTCGCTGGTCGACCTCATCGTGTTCGGCCGCGCTGCCGGCCGGCGCTGCGGCGAGACGGTTGCGCGCGGTGCGGCACACCGCGGGAACGCAGCCGACGGTGAGCAGGCGCTCGCGCGGCTCGACCGGCTCCGCTTCGCGGCCGGCGGAACCCCAACGGCATCGCTGCGGAAGCGGATGCAGGCCGTCATGCAGGACGATTGCGGCGTGTTCCGTACCGCGGCGACGCTGACCCTCGGCCAGCAGCGGATCCGCGAGGTCTGGGCGGGAGGCGACGACATCCGAGTCACCGACCGCTCGCTCGTCTGGAATTCGGACCTCGTCGAGACGCTGGAATACGACAACCTCATCCTCCAGGCGGCTGCGACGATGGACGCCGCGGCGTGGCGCACCGAGTCCCGCGGCGCCCATGCCCGAGAGGATTTCCCCGAACGCGACGACGTCAACTGGCTGCGCCACAGCCTCGTGTTCGTCGATGCCGGGCAGCGCACTGTCCGGCTCGACGACCGCCCGGTCCACACCACACCGCTCACGGCGGAGGCGCCCGTGATCGCGCTCAAGACCCGGACGTACTGACGCGTCACAGCCCCGCGGCCATCGCGCCGGCATCACGAAGGGGTTATTCGATGCAGCGTCGCTTCCCGGCGACCAAAAAGAAAAGGGGCGCCGCAAGGGCGCCCCTACATGATCGACTGAGCCGCGCGGACCGCTAGGCGGCTTCGTCCTGGTCCTCGGCCTCGGCCTCGACCTCGACTCCAGTCGCCTCGGCGTCATCGGTCTCCGCCTCGGCGGCTGCCGTCTTGGGGCCGCGGCGCGGGCTCTTGGCAAGGTTTTCCTGGATGCGCTGGATCGCCTCGGTCTCCGAGATGGAGGCGACGGCCGCGATCTCGCGGGACATGCGGTCGAGCGCAGCCTCGTAGAGCTGCCGCTCGGAGTAGGACTGCTCCGGCTGCGCCTCGGAACGGAACAGGTCGCGCACGACCTCCGAGATGGCAAGGAGATCGCCCGAGTTGATCTTCGCCTCGTATTCCTGGGCCCGCCGGCTCCACATCGTACGCTTGATGCGGGCGCGGCCGCGAACGATCTCGAGCGCGCGATCCACCGTCGCGTCGTCCGCGAGCTTCCGCATGCCGACGGTCCTGGCCTTCGGCACCGGGACGCGCAGGGTCATCTTGTCCTTCTCGAAGGCGACGACATAGAGTTCCAGCTTCATGCCGGCCACTTCCTGGTTCTCGAGCCGTACGATCCTGCCGACGCCGTGCGCCGGATAGACGATATGCTCGCCAGTCCGGAACTCGGACCGCGGAGTGGTCTTCTTCGCTGCAACCATGCGCTTCGCTCCTGTGACGCACTCAACCGCAACCTCAGGGGATCGCGGCGCCGACACTCGCTCCGCTCCGAAGTGTGACGACACGAGCGCGCCCGCCGAACGAGTGTCCAAGGCGGGGGAACAGGTGTGGCTAAACGGTCGGGAGGAAGGCGAGACCCGGCTGTCACAATACCGTAGCACAAAAAAGGGGAACTTTCAAAGGTTTGCTCCGTCGTCGCTTGCTACCAAGCCGCGCCCGTGCAAGTCGCGCAGAGATTCGTACCGAAGCGGAGCGACCGGGGGGCGGCGCCCCACAGGTGCCTGGTCCGGGGGCCGATCCCTTCACGTCGCTCCTGCGGTCGGATCGAATCCGCCGCGCGTCAGGCGCGCAGCGTTGCTCTCCCGCGACTACGGGAGAGGTGCGAGGTGGATCGACCTGGGATCGTGCGGCCGAAGCCGCAGAATGCAGCGGGGTGCTAGTCGCCTTCGCCGGGGTTGGGCGAGAAGAACTTCGCGAACTTGCCGGGCTGGCCTTCGTAGGACTTCGCGTCCGCGGCGGGCTCGCGCCGCTCAGTGATGTTCGGCCACTGGCCGGCGTAGTCCGCGTTGAGCTTCAGCCACTGGTCGAGGCCGCCCTCGGTGTCGGGCTTGATGGCATCGGCCGGGCATTCGGGCTCGCAAACGCCGCAATCGATGCACTCGTCGGGGTGAATGACGAGCATGTTCTCGCCTTCATAGAAGCAGTCGACCGGGCAGACCTCGACGCAATCCATGTACTTGCAGCGAATGCAGCTCTCGGTGACGACGTAAGTCAAATTCCCCTCTCCGCGCTCATTCTTCGAGCCTGTTCTGTCGTAACCGGGCGGCCACGTCCCCCGCGGTTCTCCGTACCCCTTCCGTCGGGCGCGGGCAAGGTTCGGAGCCGTCACTCAGCATCTTCGTGACGGCCGCGCTTGAGGGCGATGAGGTCCCTGCGCGCATGCTTGTCCGGGCGCCCGCCCGGATCGGGCGCGGGCACGGGCGCCGGCGCATCGGATGCTGCGGGCTTCGGTGTCGGCGGCGCAAGATCGTCGTAGAGAAGGCCGGCATCGGTCGCCGACCCGCGACGCTCGGAAAACCCTTCCACGCGCAGGACCCGCACCGAGGTCGGGAACGCGACGGTCAGTACGTCCCCGAGCTTCACGGCCCGGCTCGCCGAGTCGATCCGCTCGCGGTTGACGCGGACCTGGCCCGATGTGGCCAGTGCCTGGGCGGCGCTGCGGGTGCGGGCGAGGCGTGCGTGCCAGAGCCAGCGATCGATGCGCTGGCGGTCGGATCGCGGCTCGCCGGCCCCCGCCAATCAGCGCCCGCGCTTCTCGAGGTCCGCCTTGAGCGCTGCGAGCTTGGCAAACGGGGAATCGGGGTCCGCCGCCTTCTCGCGCGGCTTGACGGCCGGCTGCGAGGAGGTGAACGGGCGCCGCTCGGGCTCGCTACGCTGCGGACGGTCGCGCCGGTCCTCGCCGTCGCGGCGCGGCGGACGATCCTCCCGGGCGCGCTCGGGCTTGGCGCCGGCCTCGCGATTGCCGCCGCCTTCGCGGCGCCCGCCGCCACCCGCGCGCTCTCCGCCGTCGCGGCCCT
>CAXNGA010000179.1:0-5070 GCA_964201375.1 Kaistiaceae bacterium | reverse complement strand
ACGACGACCAGGTCGCGAGACACGGTGGCAAGCACTCCGTCCCGGTTGAGGCGCGACAACTCGCTCCCGGGACGAAAGAGGCTGAACACGTTCTCAAGCCGCGCCACCTCGGACAACATGCGGGCAATGGTTCGCTGGGCGAAACCACGGTTTCCGTGCCAAAGGGACAAGCTTGCCTCGGCGCCCATGGTGGTCCCCGACCACGAGTGGAACTGGGGTTGCGGCGCCAGCTTTGCCGTTGCCCCTATCACGAGAGGAACCCCGGCCGCCGCGCCTAAGATCTTGAGCGCCTGCCTTCGTGACGGCCGCTGAAATGCGCCCTGCGGCGCGATGGTGGTCATTGCCTCGGACCAGTCGCCAAGCCGGCTTGCCGGACAAGAACTGGAACTGGCTGGGCGGCCTGTCCGCCGCTGGCCGCGCGATCCCGAAGCTTGCGCCCCTTGGCGAGCGGCGGGCAGCGCCTGTCGTCATAGTATTCGACCTGGCAGTCGAGGCATTGAAAGCACTCGGCGGTAACGATCTTGCCGGAGGGCGAGATGGCTTTCACAGGGCAGGACCGCTCGCATAGATGGCAGGAGCTGCCGCATTCCGGGCGCCGCTTCAGGAGATTGATGAGATGCAGTCGGTCTAGTACCGCAAGGAAACCGCCGAGCGGGCAAAGGAACCGGCAAAACGCCCGCTCGCTGAACAAGCCCGCCGAGAGCACTAGGCCGGCATAGACCAGATAGAGCCAGGGTCGCGTGAATGCCGACGTAATAACCGTCTTGAACGGCTCGATCTCGGTCGTCGCTGCGGAGACTTCCGGCGCCAGGAACGCCGTGGCGATCACGAGCGCCGCGGTGCCGTATTTGGGCAACCAGAGCCAGCGTTGAACTGACGGTCTAGGGTTCCAATCCGGAAGCCGCAGGAATCGCCCGACCTTGTAGAGGAGCTCCTGCAGCGCGCCAAAGGGACAGAGCCAGCCACAAAACACTCCGCGTCCGATCAGGATCATCGAGATCGCGCCATAGACGACGATCATCACGATCAGCGGTTCCGCGAGGTAGAAGCCGATGTCCACATGGTGCAGCGGCGCCGTGAGGAAGTTTGTGATGTGGATGATCGAAAGCTGCCCGCCGGCGATGTAGCCCAGCCAGACCAACGTGAAGACGAGGAAGGCCGTGCGCACATAGCGATGCAGGCGCCGGCGCGCTGTGAGCGCAGGCTGGAAGACAAAGATCAGCGTGAGAACAAAGAGCGCCACGCCGAGGATGACGATATCCATCCGGCTGCGCTCCCAGGTTTCCACCCAGGCCGGGACCGGCGGGGGCGCCGGCATGAGAACATGCAATGCCGGGATCCGGTATTCGAGCGGGAAGGAAACCGTCTGGACCGTTCCGTCGGCCTGGGTTGCGCTGACATGGAGGCGGACGGTCCATGGCTGCAGCGGATCGAAGCCGGAATAGGGGCGGATGGCGAAGATGCCCGCATACTCGCCGATTGGCGAGGGGCCGACTCGGATGTAGTCGGCTTGACGGAATGCGAATGTCCGCTCGCCCTGGACGACATCGATGCGCTCGAACGCGAACCCGCTCGAGGCGTTGCGGTAGCGCGAACCCTGAAAATTGTAGGCGCCGGTCGAGCCGACGAGGATCCCCAGGGTGCCGGCCGGGAAATCGTTGCGAAGCCGGTCGAGGAGCGTCCGGTCCGAGACGATGCTTCGGCCGATGGTTGGGACCGAAGCAAGCCCAACGGATAATTTGATGTAGATCGCCTCCGGCTCGCCGAGGATTGTCGTGTCGAGGCGCGCCCCCCCGAGGCCTGCCGCATCGAGCGCGGCGGTCACGTCGGCGTTTGTGAGGGTCAGAGTGGCGAGGGAGCCCTGCGCAACCAGCTGGTCGACCGATCGGCGGACAAAGCGTTCGCGATCGAGCGTCGGCTCCGTCACATCCTGGACCCCTACGATCGATCGCATGACGATGCGGGCCCCGTCCCCGACGGACGTCCGCATTGAGGTTGCAGTTACACTTGCGCCCGCCACGAAGTTCGGGGCGGGCAGTCGGTCACGTAATTCCAGGTAGTTCGCCCCCGCTAGACTTGCTAGGAACTGAGCAAGGAGTTCCGTCCGACTCACGTTGTTGACGACGTAGCTTTCACGACTGAAGACCTGCATGGCGCCGGTGATCACGCCCTCGATCGTAACTCCGGCGATGACGTCGAACGGGGTCACAACGTAGCCACGAGCGCGTAGCAGATCGAGGCTTGAGAAGATGTAACCGGCAACGTCGTTGCCCTCGTAGACGGCGACTGCGGGGGTGCCGCCCTCGACAGGCACGAGTCTCCCCGCACCAGGATAGACCACTGCCACCACATCCGGCGTCAGACGACTGATCAGTGCCGGCGGATTCGTAACGTAGTCCTGGGCGATCGCGACTTCAGGAATCGCAAGCATTGGGAGGAGAAGCGCAACTCTCAGCAGGCCAGCCAGAAGCCTCATGGGACTCTCCGCTGGCGCCCGCCTTCGCAGGTCGCTCCCCGAACAACCGATCGGTTCTCATCTATCATCGCGGCAAACATCGGAGCAACAGCGCGCAGCCACAGCATCACCACGGACAAACGGTGATGTCGACGATGCAGGCGCTCCTTCGCGCGGGCCGCCTGTTGGACTCTTCGGTTTGCGATTTCGCGTATCCAACTGAACGCCGGGTCCGGCTCATCGCGGAATGGAAGATCGACTACAATGCCCGCCGGCCGCACACCAGCCTCGGCGGCCTCACCCCCAACGAGTTCGCAACCCGGTCCCGACAGGACCACAACGAGAACAGAGTCCAGTTATGAACGAGGGCTTGTTGGGGGCAACGTCAAAGGGCACCCAGCCACTCCCCGCCTGACGACGCCGGGCGGGACGAAAGATCACCATCGCGGTGGTCAGTGGCACCCCACGCTCGGTGGCGATCCGATCCACCAGCCGATCAAACGCGACTACCGCCTCGGCCTTGGCGACCTCTACGCTCGGGACGGGTGCCGTGTCGCCGGCCTGGTACTCAGCGAGGAGACGAGGGTAGAGCGACCGCGCTTTCGTCAGCGCCGCCGTTCCGGTGAGCCCCCTCCCAACCAGCCGCACCGCGTCATCGAAAGTCGTCGGCTCGGAGGCAACGTCATCACTCCTGTCGAACGAGGACTGGACGAGTCCGACGGATGCCGATGCGAAGATCACCCGGATGAAGGATGGCACGACGCATCTGGCCTACAAGCCCGAGCAAGCGGTCGACCTCGATACCGGGGTCATCGTGGTGCGGCGGAGTCAGTCGCCGGATCCGTCGTTCGAACATTTGGATTCGCCCGCGGAGCCAACCCGGCCTAGTCTGCCGCTGCTGACCCCAGTGATCTGGGGAATGTCGGCTTAATGAACGCAGTCGAAATCGAAGAGGCGGTATCATCGCCCGCGGAACGCTGAACGTCTGATCCGCTGCCGCCCTCAACGCCCCGTTCAGCACTTTCTGCCATTCACTCCCGGCATCAAATTCCGGGCGGGAGCACTCTGATGGATCGTCGTTCATTCTTCCGCGGCGCGGGTCTTGCAACCGTTGCCGCTGCTGCCTCGGGGCTCGCGGCTCCTGCGATTTCCCAGGGCCGCAAGGAACTCCGGCTGGCGATGCCGTGGGCTCGTGACTTTCCCGGCCTCGGCACGGGTGCGCAGCGGCTCGCCGAGCGCATCAACAACATGACCGACGGCCGCTACACGGTGGCGATCTACGCCGCAGGCGAACTCGTGCCCGCGCTCCAGGAATTCGCGGCGGTGTCGGATGGCCGCGCCGACATGTATCACGCGCCGGACTATTACTACGCGTCGGTCAACCCGGCCCTGAGCTTCTTCACCAACGCGCCCCTCGGCCTCACCGCCACCGAGCACTCCGCCTGGATCGACTTCGGCGGCGGTCAGGAGCTGTGGGACGAACTCTCTGGCCAGTACGGGATCAAGCCGTTTCTCATCGGTCACACCGGGACGCAGCTCGGTGGTTGGTTCAAGCGACCCGTCACCGGGCTCGCGGACCTGCAGGGGCTGAACTTCCGAATGCCCGGTATCGGCGGCCAGGTCTGGGCGGCGCTCGGGATGAACATCGTGGCGCTGCCGGCGTCGGGCATTCTTGCCGCGCTCGAGGCCGGCACCCTCGACGGCGCCGACTGGGTCGGCCCGTGGAACGACCTCTCGCTTGGCCTCTACCAGGCGGCACCGCACGTCTACTATCCGACCCTAGCCGAAGGGACTGGAGCCGTTGCGGTCGGCCTGAGCCGTTCGGTCTGGGAGGGTATGTCGGGCGCCGACCGGGCAGCTTTCCGAGCCGTCTTCCAGGCAGAGACCTCGGCGATGCTCTCCGACTACACGATCAACAACGCCCGCTCTCTGGCTGCGCTCCGCACCGACCACCAGATCGTGCCGGAGCCGTTCCCGGCGGACGTCCTCGCCCGGATTGCGGAAGTCGCGCCCGCCATCGCGGCGGCCTCGGCGGCGGACGATCTCGGCCGGCGGATCCACGACGCCTACTACGGCGCCCGCGACCTGATGCGGCCGTGGAGCGCCATCGCCGAAGGTCAGTTCATCGCCAGCCGCGCCAGCCTCCTCGGCTAGTGGATAGAACCTGACATAGGATTCCCGTGCGAGTCTGCGGGGATGCGCGAAGGCATCACCGTCGAGGTAAGTGCCGCGGACCGTGTCCGATTGGCGGCGATCGTGGCGGATCGGAACAGCCCGCAGAAACACGTCTGGCGGGCGGAGACTATCGTGGCGACCGCCGAGGGTGCGGGAACCGTTGAGATCATGCGCCGGACGGGCAAGTCCAAGCCCCGCGTCTGGCGTTGGCAGGCGCGGTTCATGGCCGAGGGCGTGGACGGCCTGCTGCGAGACAAGACGCGACCGTCGCGCATCCCGCCGCTCGGGGCCGAGGTGGCCGAGCGAGTGGTTGCCCTGACCCGCACCGATCCGCCCGCCGAGGCAACCCACTGGACCGGAGCGATGATGGCCCAGGCGACCGGGATCAGCGTCTCGTCGGTCCAGCGCATCTGGCGGGCGCATGGCCTGCAGCCGCATCG
>CAXNGA010000178.1:0-5076 GCA_964201375.1 Kaistiaceae bacterium | reverse complement strand
AAGAAGCCCCCGACGAGGAGGATCAGGACTATCAGGATCTGGAACGGCCGGACGTTCATAGGCAGGCGGGGTGGCGCTCGGCGAGGTGGAACCAGGAGAGCAGGTACAGCGTGGCCGAGTAGTAGAGCACCGGCTCGAACCGGAGCAGTTCGTCGGGGATGGGTGCCCCGTTCACCGCGCAGTCGGCCGCGGCGAGGACCATCCGGTAGCCGGGATCGGACAGCGGTTCGAGCGCGGCGCCGGTCTCGAGGAGGACAACGGCGCTCGCGCCATCCGCAGTGCGGTTGCGAAGGAACGGCTCCAGGAGCCTCGGCGTCGCGATCCCGGCGCGCATCAGATAGAGCGGAATGCGGATGGCGTTGTAGCCGAACACGTGGTCGAAGCCCGACGCTGCTTGCGGCCGGCCTGCGATCGAGGACCATTCCGGCGGCAGCTCCGCCGGGCCGGTGCGGGACGCGTTGAGGAGCGCGATACCCGACGAGGCGACCGCTTCCCAGGGATAGGCGGGCGCCAGCTGGCTCAGCACCGGCAGCGCCTCGAAGACCCAGTAGGAAATGTTGACGATCGGTCCGTCGCGGCGATCGCTCGCCTTGAAGCCCAGAACACCCGGCAGGATGTATGTGTAGGCTCCGTTGTCGGCGATCGTCTCCCGTCCGATCGCTTCGGCGATTTCCGTCGCCGCAGCCGTCAGCGCCGGGTCGCCCCACGCCTCACCCGCCAGTGCAAGGGCGTAGGCGATCAGGATGTCGCCGTCGGTGGCGTTGTTGATGTCCGTGATCGGCGGCGTCGCGTTCGGGTCCCAGCGCCAGGCGGCAAGACCGTCCGGCCGGATGAAGAGCTGCCGGTCGGTGAAGCGCCATATCCGCCGGAACGCCGCCTCGTCCCCCGCGAAGTAGGCGAGGAGCATTCCGTAGCCCTGCCCTTCGCTGTGCGAGATCGAGCCGTTGGCGTTGTCGATGACGCGGCCGCCCGCATCGACGAAGAGTGCCTTGTAGGCCGGCCAGAAGTCCCGCCCGCCCGCGGCAAGGTCCTGGGCCTGCGATGCGGCAGGGGCCGCCATGGCCGCAACAAAGGCGATGGCCGCAGCCACTGCCCGCAGGCGCACGAACCGACGTCGGTTTACAGGCGTCATGATTGCCGTCCAACGGATTTGAGCAGCCACGACGTGGCGATGCCGAGGAGAATGCAGAGGCCGAGGAGAAGGCCGCCATAGACGAGGAGGTTCTTCGACAGCCAGTTCGTCGCCACCATCCGGAGATTGGTCGGGCTTGCCGGCTCGGTGAAGACGATGTCGGCGCCGGCCAGCGGAACGACCGCGATGGCACCGGTGGCCGGCCAGTAGGTCGTGACCTGGCCCTCGACCCGGCTCCAGGCCTCGGGCCGCACGAGAAGCTCGGTGGTGCGCTGAAGGGTTTCGCGGGTCGGCGCCGTCAGCACCGTCCACGACGTCTGGCCCGCCTGCGGGGCACCCTGCGCCAGGAGCAGCCCGGCGCCCTCAGGCGGCACGTAGTCGAGGTCCTGCGCGCCGCCGAAGCGGAGCGTCGAGAGGGAGATGTCGAAGGTGCGGCTGAGCCAGTCGGAGAAGGAACTGATCTGGCCGCGCCAGCCACCCCCGCCCGCAAGCGTATCCCGCCAGCGATCGAAGGTAGCGGTGTTGTCGGTGGGCATGGCCACCTGGAGCGGGATGCCCGGATCGATGGCGACCGGGTCGATCCAGCCTCCGATCGCGGTGTCGGCGATGCCGGCGACGTCGGCAACCCCGGTCGGGAGCTGCGATGCTGCGCCTACGAACAGACCGTAGGGCGTGCCCGAACTGCCCGGGCTCGCCGCCGGATTGACGTCGATCGGCCGGCCACCCATCACCGCAAGCTGGGCAAGGAAGGTCGCCGCGGCGGACATCGTCTCGGGCGCGAGACGGCCGAGGACGAGCGCCAGCGGCTCGTTGCCGAACGGGAAGCCGGCGCCGGCCAGCGCGGAAAGGTCGGGGAGCTGGGCCGCCCGTGCGTAGTCGGGCATTGCGAATTCGGTGGTATCGAAGAGCGCGAAGCGGCTGACATTGGAGGCCGTCGCACCCGGCACGCAGACATCGTCGCTCGCCGTCGGCAGCACGGCCTCGATCTCCACCACATTGGCGCCGGCCTTGAAGTGCCTGAGCGGCACGCCGACCTCGAGATGGCGGAGGATGCCGCCACCGCGTGTCACGATCGGCGTGGTCGCCGCGATCTCGCCGTTGACGTAGATGTCGATATGGCCGCCTGGCAGCACCTCGGCCGAGTATGCGGCGTCCAGGAAGAGCGATGCGTAGCCATAGGCCTGGGCGTAGAGGTCGTACGGCATCGCCACCACGAAGCCGGTGCGGAACCGCCTGCCGGAGAACTCGGCTGTCGGCACGCCGAGTTCAGCCAGCGACAGGCTGGAATTGCCGGTCATCACCCGGACCTCGGGGAAGTGCCAGGAAAGCGACGAAACCGCTACACGCGTGGAGCCCGCCGGTGGCGTGAGGGGACCGACGAGCCCGTCGACGGCGAAGCCGATATCGGCCCAGCTGCGGCCGCTGATGAGGAGAGTCGGTCCCTCGAGGCCCTGCAGGAAGGCGATCGTCGGTCCGAAGACGCTGTTGACGACGGTGTCGCCGAGCACGGGCCGTAGCTCGTCCACCGTTCCGATGACCACCGACAGGATGCCCGGCCCGTGCCCGCCGCCGTCGGTCGCCGAGACGCGGACGACCTGGGACGGCGCGTCGAGGTGGATCGCGACGGCCTCGGCGACGCGCATGAGGTCCCGCGTGGCCGCGGCCTGCTCCAGCCCCGGCAGGAGGATGTTGACGACCGCCTGGCCCGTCGCATCGACGCCGATGGCGCGAACGTCGCCAAGCTGGGTGATCGCGTTGGCCGCCGGATCGGCGAAAGAGATGAGCGTGCGCGCGGTGTCAATGTCCGTCCACAGCTCGTAGGTGGACTGGACCGTGCAGTCGGTGCGGTGCCGCTGGCTGACCTCGATCCGCATCCGGTTGGCGCCCGCATTGAGGAGGCCGGCCGGCAGCGCGATGGCAAACGATGCCGGATCGTCGGAATTCGCGATGGGCGCCTCGATGACGAGCCGGTCGTTGATCAGCAGCCTGATCTGCGACGCCTCGGGCGCCACCAGAAGTGCGTTCCGGAAGGCGAGATGAAGCGTCGCCGGAGCGTTCGCCTGCGCCGCCGTGAGGTAGGTCGTCCACGACTGGCCGTCGATCTCGCCGGCGAGGCGGAAGTTCTGGTACGGCACAATCGGCCGGTCGAACGTCGCAGGTGCCAGGGCAACCGGGATTTCGGTCACCGTCCCGCCGCGAAGCTCGCCGGCGCCGAGCACCGGTGTCGGCGGCGGCGCTGGCGCGGAGGTGGTGGCGACGGTCGGCGTTGTCACCATGCCCGGTGGCAGGGCCTCGCGCTCGATCCCCATGTCGAAGGGCGCGGCCAACTGCGCTGCGGCCGGCGCGGATCCGAATGCCGTCGCCAGAAGGAAGGCCGCGAGCGGCCGTGCCGACTTCACGCGGCGCTCCCGCCAGCGCGGGTGCTGCCATTGCCGGCGGCGACGGAAGCGGCCCCCGCGGGTTTCAGGTCCTCCTGGCGCATCCGCTCGGCGAGCTGGATCAGCTGCGTCACGTTCGGCTCGGGCTGCTTGCCGATCGCCTTGAAGAGGTAACCGAGCCCGCGGCCGGTCTGGTAGAGCGCAGTCCAGTAGAACCAGAGCGTGCCGCGGAAGAGGCCGATGTTGACGCGCCGCGCCTTCTGCATCTCAGTCCAGCGCTCGGAGTTGGCAAAGACGAGATCAGCAACGAGGCGGTAGTGGACCGGCTCGCCGATGGCGAAGCGGCAGCCGAGGGCGATGCCCTTGTCGTCGCGCGAGATGTTCTGGACCGTCAGCGGCAGGACGTTGGTCGACAGTTCGGTGTGGGGCGTGAACCGCACCGCTGCCTCGACGATGCCGCGAAGCTCGCTGTCGTCGACGCCGACGACCTGGATGCGGGCACCATGAACCGAAACGTCGGCGATGGTCGCCGGGCGCCACTCGTTGTTGAAGAAGAACTCGGCACGACGCTGGATCGGGATACGGCGCGTGCGCTGGCGCTCGCTCCGCTCCGACACGACGCCGAGCGCGCAGCCGACGATCATGAGGTTGAGGAGATTCCAGCCGCCCACCACGAGCGTGACGTCGGCGCGGTACGGCTCGCTGATGACGCGGTAGACGGTCATGACCACGGCAAGCAGCAGGAAGGCGAAGATCAGGTAGAACGGCCGTCCGATCTCCGAGATGCGCGCCTTCTCGATCGATTCGTCCTTCGCGGTCACCTTGAAGGTCGGCTTGGTCGGATTCCGGATGACGGAGATGAGCGCGGGCAGGAGATGAATCGACTGGATGTACTCATACAGGTCCGAAATCCAGGGCCATCGGTACGCGCCGTAGAGATAGTTCTGCATGATCAGATTCACGATCATGTAAGACGACGTATAGGCTAGAAATTCTTGGCCCGATGCCACGAATATCTCGAGATCGAAGATCAGATAGAACAGCGGCGCGATGAGAAACATCAAGCGCGTGAACGGGAACAGCCAGAACATCATGCTGGATATGTAGCAAAGGCGCTGCGCCGCACTCAGCCCGCGCTTGAACAGCGGGAAGTTGAAGCGGAGGATCTGCATCATCCCCTGCGCCCAGCGGCTGCGCTGGCCGATGAAGCTGGCGAAGGTCGCGGGCTGGAGGCCGGCGATCAACGGCTTGTCGACGTAGACGGAGTTCCAGCCGGTGGCGTGGAGGCCGAGCGCCGTCTCGCAGTCCTCGGTGATCGACTTGCCAGCGAAGCCCTTGGTCTGGTTGAGGGCCTTGCGCGACAGGACCGCGGCGGAGCCGCAGAAGAACGACGCGTTCCACTTGTCGAGGCCGCGCTGGATGACGCCGTAGAACATCTCGTTCTCGGACGGCATCCGCTCGAAGGTCTGGAGGTTCCGCTCGAGCGGGTCGGGGTTGAGGAAGAAGTGCGGCGTCTGGACGAGGAAAAGCTTCGGGTCCTTCGCAAAATGGCCGACCGTCTCCTTC
>CAXNGA010000177.1:0-5078 GCA_964201375.1 Kaistiaceae bacterium | reverse complement strand
GCCTGTCGGAAATGCTCGACGGCCCGGGCATGCTTGACGCCGACGGCGGCGTGTCCGCCGTGGCGCTCGAGACGATCAACGGCTTCTTCGCCGCGGGCCTCGGCGGACACCGCATCGTCGGCTCGTCGCGCTGGCGCAAATTCCGCGCGACCAGTTGCGCGACGGCCGCCTCGGGCAATGTCGCCCTCGTCGGCGACGCCTTCGCGACCATTCACTACGAGACCGGCTGGGGAACTTCGGCGGCGCTCCAGAACGCCCGCATCTTCTGCCACATCCTCGCGCACTCCCGCGACAGGGGTCTTACGCTGCCGGAGGGCCTGGCGACCTATGCCCGGAAGACCGGCGAGATCACGGCGGCGCTCGTCGAGACGACGACACGCGTGATGGACGAGGTGGACGGCCAGGCCGATGTCATCGCCGCCACCGGCACCGAGCGCTTCATGAAGCTCGCTACACCGTAGTACGCGCCGCTGCCAGCGACGGGGGTCCTACCCGGGCGCGTCGCCGAGGAACGAGCGGAAATTGGCCAGCCAGGTCCGGAGCCACGCCTCGAAGCCGGCCTGGGCCGATTCTCGCGTGGTGCCATAGCCCCACGCGTCGTCGGCCAGCGCGCTCGACCAGACCCAGAACCTGTTCGAGCCGTCATACATCACACGACCGGCCTCGATCGTCCCGGCGTGGCCGACGAACTCGGCGAGCGGCACGCCGGCCCGCTCCTCCTGCGTCCACACCAGAACCGGGCTCATGCTGCCGCTCCCGCGCTTTCGCTGGCGAGCGAATCGCGGACGCCCGCAAGGATCACGTAGGAACGAAGCCGCGCCTCGTGGTCGAATATCTGTGAGGCGACGATCAGCTCGTCGGCGCCGGTCTTCGCGATGAACGCCCGGACCGCGCTTCGCACCGTCTCGGGCGAGCCAATGGCGGACGCCGCAAGGAAGCTGGAGAGGATCGCCCTGTCGTGCGGCGTGAGCCCGGCCTCGAGTGAAGGATCAGGCGGCTGGAGGAGGCCCGGGCTGCCGCGGCGGAGGTTGATGACGGCCTGCTGCATCGATGTCGCGAGGAGCCTTGCCTCGGCATCGGTCTCGGCTGCGAAGACATTGAAGCCGAGCATCACATGGGGTCGGTCGATGATTCCCGACGGGCGGAACAGCCGGCGGTAGATCGCGATCGCCTCCATCATCTGTGCCGGCGCGAAATGCGAGGCGAAGGCGTAGGGAAGACCGAGCATCGCCGCGAGCTGCGCCCCATAGGTGCTTGATCCGAGAATCCAGATCGGCACCCTGAGGCCGGTCCCCGGCACGGCGCGGACGCGCTGGCCCGGCTCGTCGGGCGCGAAATAGCCGGCGAGTTCCACGACGTCCTGCGGGAAGGAATCGACATCGCCTGCAAGAGTGCGCCGAAGTGCGCGAGCCGTTGCCGGATCGGTGCCCGGTGCCCGGCCGAGGCCGAGATCGATGCGCCCCGGGAACAGCGATTCCAGCGTTCCGAACTGCTCGGCGATCACCAGCGGCGAATGGTTCGGCAGCATGATGCCCCCGGCGCCGATGCGGATGGTCGAGGTGCCCGCGCCCACATGGCCGATGACGACCGCCGTCGCCGCGCTGGCGATTCCCGGCATGCCGTGGTGCTCGGCCAGCCAGAAGCGGCGGAAACCCCAGCGCTCGGCATGCTGCGCCAGGTCGAGCGTGTTCCGCAGCGCATCGCGGACGGTGTGACCCGCGGGGACGGGAGCAAGGTCGAGGATCGAGAATGGGATCATGGACTGCAGATAGGTCGTGTCATTGGCCGTGGAAGAGGCGCCGTGCAGAAGGCGCGACGCAGCACACTGCCGCTGGCGAGGAGACCTCGATTCGGACCTGTCGTGCCTTCTTCACCCGCGTCGGGCCGATCAGCCGCCGACGCGCTGCCACAGGGCGTGGGCCACGACGGTCCTGCCCTCGAACGACATCGGCTCGCCCGACAGGAGCACCGTGCTGCCTTCGAACCTGACGCGGCGGACCTGGTCCGTGCCGCTCCAGTTCGGGAACGACGACAGGGCGGCGTGGTGGACGACACTGTCGCCGCGGAACTCGTAGGTGCCGACATAGGAAATGTGGGTCCTCATTGCCGCCGAGTTCTCGGCTTCCGTACCCCGCACCATGTCGGCATGCGCGAAGTGCGGCCGCTCCCGCCGCGCGAGGTGGGCCGACACGTGGCCGTCACCGGAGTAGACGAGGAACCCGACCGCGTCCTCGCCCATCGGGTGGGTGACGGTCCCGTCCGAGGCTTCGTTCCGCCAGCTCAGCAGCTTCCAGGTTCCGACCAGCGGATCGGGCATTGGAGCGTCTCCGGTTCGCCTCGCCGTACCCGTCGCCGGTGCCGCGTTCAAGCCCGGCGAACCCGTGATCGTGACTGCGGCTCCGAGGCCGCTCTACCCGGCGGCGGCGGCCCGTTCGATCGCCTCGCGGATCAGCCGCTTCGCCTCGCTGGCATCGCGCCACCCATGGATCTTGACCCATTTGCCGGGCTCCAGATCCTTGTAGTGGGTGAAGAAGTGCTCGATCTGCTTCAGCGTGATGTCCGGCAGGTCGGTGTAGTTCTCGACCTTGTCGTAGCGCTGGGTCAGCGACCGCGACGGAACGGCGATGATCTTCTCGTCCATCCCCGCATTGTCTTCCATCATCAGAACGCCGACGGGGCGGCAGCTCATGACGGCGCCCGGCGCGATCGCACGGGTGTTGGCGATGATGACGTCGGCCGGATCGCCGTCGCCCGAGAGCGTGTGCGGGATGAAGCCGTAATTCCCCGGGTACCGCATCGGCGTGTAGAGGAAGCGATCGACGAACAGCGCGCCGGAGGCCTTTTCGATCTCGTACTTGATCGGCTCGCCGCCGATCGGCACTTCGATGATGACGTTGACGTCCTCGGGGGGGGTGGTGCCGATCGGGATTGCGTCGAGGCGCATCTTGGCTGCCGCTTTCTGTGGAATGAATGGGGGAGCGCAGCGGATACGGACTTGCGGCCCCCGCCGTCAAAGCGACGGCTTACCGCAGGAAGATTACCGTCGCGTGGCGGAGAAACCGAGCGCTCGCGGGGTGCACGCCGACGTCGGGCTTCAGCGGTCGAGGAGGACCATCGGGTCCGTGGCCGGAGCCGCGACTGCGGCGGGAATGCCGGCCGTCGTCGTCAGGTCGATGCCGTATGTCGGCGAAGTCTGCTCCGGCAGGAACTGCGCCAGAATCAGCGCTACCAGACCGATCGCGAGGATCAGGCCTGGAAGGAACACGAGAAGCAGGAAACCGCCCGGCTTCCTGCCGACAACCGGGGCCTTGGCGACCCCCTCCGCAACCGACATGCCCCACTCCGAACGCGACGCAGCACCGACACGACCTGGCCCGCCGAGGGGCCCGGTCTCGACAATTCGTCTGGCGCTATAAAAGATCGGTTAATGCTGCAATGAGCGGTTTGTCCGCGGGAGGCATTGGGTAGTCGGCGAGGTTTTTCGGCCACACCCATTTTACCGCCTGGCCCTCCTGCGGCGCGGGAATGCCCTCCCACTTCCGGCAGAGATAAAGCGGCATCAGGAGGTGGAAGTCGCCGTAGTCGTGGCTTGCGAAGGAGAGCGGCGACAGGCAGCGGATGCCCGCGTCGATGCCGAGTTCCTCCTTGAGCTCGCGCACCAGCGCCGCCTCGGGCGTCTCGTCCGGCTCGACCTTGCCGCCGGGAAACTCCCACAGGCCGGAGAGGCTCTTGCCTTCGGGCCTCTGGCAGATGAGAACGCGCCCGTCGGCGTCGACGAGGGCGCCACAGACGACGAGGAGGATGTCGCTCACGAGCGATAGTCGCCGTTGATCTCGACGTATTCCTTGGTGAGGTCGCACGTCCAGACGCGGTCGCGGCCGGTGCCGAGGCCGATGTCGACCGTGATGGCGATCTCCGGCCGCTGCATGTAGGCGGAGGTCGCTTCCTCGGAGTATGTGGGGTCGCGCTCGCCGTCGATCGCAACGCGGATGTCGCCGAAGGAGATCGCGAGACGATCGCGGTCGGCCGGCTCGCCCGCCTTGCCGACGGCCATGACGATGCGGCCCCAGTTTGCGTCCTCGCCGGCGATCGCCGTCTTCACCAGCGGAGAATTGGCGATCGACATGGCGATCCGCCGCGCCGAGCGCTTCGATGTCGCCCCGACGACGTTGATCTCGACGAGCTTCCGCGCGCCCTCGCCGTCGCGCACGACGAGCTGCGACAGCTGCGCCAGGACGCCTTTGAGCGCCGCCTTGAAGGCGCGAAGGCGCGGATCGGCGGGATCGGATATGCGCGGCGCGCCCTTTGCTTTGCCGGTGGCGAAGAAGAGGAGCGTGTCCGAGGTGGAGGTGTCGCTGTCGATGGTGATGGCGTTGAAGGTGTCCTTCACGCTGGCCGACAGCATCGCCTGCAACACCGGCGCTTCGAGCGGCGCGTCGGTGGCGACGAAGGAGAGCATCGTCGCCATGTCGGGCGCGATCATTCCCGCGCCCTTGGCGATGCCGTTGATCCGGACCGGAACGCCGCCGAGGTCGACGACGGCGGTGGCGCCCTTGGGGAACGTGTCGGTCGTCATGATGGCCCGCGCCGCCATCTCCCAGCCGTCGGGGCTGGCATCGGCGACGAGGTCGTCCACCACGCCGGAAAACCTCTCGGCCGGAAGCGGCTCGCCGATCACACCCGTGGAGCAGAGATAGATGTCGCCCGCCGTGCAGCCGGCGGCCTTGGCGAGGAGCTGGCCCGACAGCTTCGTCGCCGCCTTGCCCTTCTTCCCCGTGAAGGCGTTGGCGTTGCCGGAATTGACCATCAGCGCCCGCGCCCTGCCGGAGGCGAGGACGTCACGGCACCAGTCGACCGCGGCCGACGGGCATTTCGAGCGGGTGAAGACGCCGGCTGCGGTGGTGCCCTTGTCGAAGAGCATCACGAGCACGTCCTGCCGGTTCTTGTAGCGGATGCCAGCCGCCGCGGTCGCCATGCGAACGCCGTCGATCGGCGAGAGCCCCGGGAACGATCCCGGGGCCAGTGGTGAAACCTTGCCCATTGCCTTGCCCTCCAACCGGCGGGGGCTTGGCCCCCGC
>CAXNGA010000176.1:0-5138 GCA_964201375.1 Kaistiaceae bacterium | reverse complement strand
AGGGACAGCTTCATGCAGGCGGCCATTCACGAGGCCGAACTGGGTCTGTCCGAAGGCGGCATCCCGATCGGCTCGGTCCTGGTTCATGACGGAAGGATCATCGGGCGGGGCCATAACCGGCGTGTCCAGAGTGGCAACCCCATCCTCCACGCGGAGATGGACGCCCTCCAGAATGGGGGACGCCAGCCGGCCACCGTCTACCGGGCATCGACCCTTTACACGACGCTGTCGCCCTGTTCGATGTGCTCGGGCGCCATCCTTCTCTACGGCATCCCGAAGGTGGTGCTTGGCGAGAACGTGACGTTCCGGGGCGAGGAGGACC
Source organism: Kaistiaceae bacterium (assembly GCA_964201375.1). Classification (GTDB taxonomy): domain Bacteria; phylum Pseudomonadota; class Alphaproteobacteria; order Rhizobiales; family Kaistiaceae; genus JADLGL01. The sequence goes on along the minus strand of CAXNGA010000176.1, from coordinate 4,816 downwards.
TTCTCCGTTCGAGGGGTGTCCACCTCGAGAATCGTCACGACGCGAAGTGCGAGGACATGATGCGCCGGTTCGTCGCCGAGCGGCCCGGGCTCTGGAATGAGGATATCGGCATGCCCGAACGGGCGCTCCCGCCGGGGCACTGACGACTTCGCTTCGGCGATGATCGACCGGGGCTGAGCCTCCATTCCTTCGGCCCGCTGCGGGACGAACCGGACCTTCGGAACGCGGGAACTGCAGGCCTCGCACGGCCAGTGCGCAAGGCGCCGGCCACGTCGCCGCGTTCGCGGTCTTCCACCCGTGGCGCCCGCCAGCGCCCGCCGGCGTTCGCGTCAGAAGCGGCAGTCGTCGTTGCGGACCCCGTCGGGCGTTCGCGTGCCGCACAGGATTGCCGCCGCCAGATCGACGCCGGTGAGGTCGGCGCCCGTGAGGTCCGCGTCGCGCAGGGTCGCCTGGGTGAAGTCGACGCCGGCGAGGTTGGCGTCGACAAGGACGGCGCCGGTCAGGTTGGCGTCGCGCAGGATCGCGCCGGAAAGGTCGGCACCGGTGAGGTCGGCACCCGCCATTGCCGCCGCTGTGAGGTTCGTGCCCCGGAGGATGGCGCCGCGCAGGTCCGCATGGCTCAGCACGGCGCTTGCGACGTACCAGTGCGTCAGCGCGTTCTGCAGCGCCGTCATCGGTTCTTCGAAGGGCCGGTTGAGGTAGCTGTCGAGGTTGGCACCGGAGAGGTTCGCCCCGGCGAGGCGCGCGCCGCCGAGGTCGACGCCGATCATCACCGCGGAGCGAAGGTCGGCATCGCGAAGGTTGGCGCCGGCAAGGATCGCCAGCGGCAGGACCGCCCCGACGAGACTGGCGCCGGGGAGGGCCGCGTCGATCAGGATCGCGCCGGTGAGGTCGGCTCCGGCGAGATCGGCGCCCGGCAGGTCGACCGAGCGCATGACGAAGGCGCCGAGGTCGCAGCCGGGACAGTGGCCGGTCGCGAGGAGCCGCTCCACGTCGCCGGCATCGGCGGCGCGCGACACGCTGGCGGCGAACCCCGCCATTGCGAGCGCCGCCACCGCGAGCGCCGCAGCCATCGGTCTGTGCATCGCGGTTCCCTCCTCGGCGCCGGCCTCTACGCGAAGGCAGACGCAGCACATCTGAAGACTAGTCCGCGATGAACTGATCGAGCAATGCCAACCCCTGGGCAGCGCTCGATCGGAGAGCGAAGCCACCAATCCTGGCTCGCATCTGAACAAAGATCCCCAGCAATAGCGTCGTCAGGAAGGAAGCCAGCGCGTCAATGGGAGTATCTTCCACCAGCCTGCCGTTGGCATCGGCATTCCTCAGCGCATTTGCAAACGCTTCGGTCAGCCGACCGACATAGCGTTCAGCAATTCCCCGGCTCCGTTCGATGCTCGGCGCCAGTTCCACCGCGGTGTTGCAGAGGAAGCAACCCAGGTCCGATTGCTGGTATTCTGCGCTTTCGCCGAAGAACAGGAGTACGGCGCGGATCTCCTTGATTGATGAACTCTGCGTTTCCAGGGCACCAAAATGGCGGGTTACTACGAGCCTTTCGTAACGGTCGACCGCGGCCTCGTAGAGCGCGTCCTTGCTGCCAAACTCAGCGTACAGGCTGTACGGATTGACGCCCATGGCGTTCGCGAGGTCACGGGTCGAGCTACCGTGATAGCCGGCTTTCCAAAAGACGCCCATCGCCCGCTCCACGACTTCCTCGCGGTCATAGGTCTTCTGTCGTCCCATTTCGTTCCTCGCTTGTCCCTTTTATCCAATCGAACGCTTGGATATCTGGTTGGCATCGGAAAGTGGCGCCCGTTGGGCGCGCCACATCCCACCAGACGGCCTTGGAGGATTCGAGATGCTGCATGCGGGCGCAAGCGGGGTGATCAACTCATCGCCAGAAGACATATGGGCGTTGGTTTCCAACGTTACCACGGTGGACCAATGGAACCCCAGCGTTGCCAGGGTTGAGTTGCTGTCCGAACGACCCGTCGGATTCGGTGCGGCCCGGCGCTGTCACTTCCGGGACGGCTCGAATGTGCGAGAGGAGATCGTCGCCGTCGACGAACGGAGACGCGTCCGGTTCAAGCTTACCGAGTTCTCATTGCCGATGAAGCGTCTCGAGGCTGAATTCATTCTGACCCCGGCCGGCAGCAGTGCGACCACGGTTACGTTTCAGCTCTGGTATGAAATGAAGATGGCTCTCCTCGGAAAGCTGATTGGTGCGACCATCGTTCGCCGTCGATTGATACAGATGGCCACGAGGGTTGTAGCGGGGGTTGACCGTCGTATGACCGAAGTGAAAGCGCACGGACACGCGTTGCCATGAAGGCGTCGACGGTCGGAGGTGGCGCCACATCAGTGACTCCATCGCGATAGGCTTGCATGACCCCAGCAGAACTCTTCCGCAGGGAGGTCGCAGAATGCCAACCTTCGCCGCGACGACTGCCAAGGGGGAATTGGGGATGACGGGATGGTCTCGGGTTCGCGGCGACGCCGCCGTTGGGACATTGCTGGTCGCGCTCGCCGCGGCGCCAGCCCTTGCGTTCAATCCGGCCGACCGGGACGCCTTCAACGCGACGGGCAATTGTCCTGGGTGTGATCTCAGCGGCCTCGAGATGAGGTCGCTCGGCGCGCTCGGAGCGAACCTTGCCGGCGCAAATCTCAGCGACACGACCATGACGTTCGCGAACCTTCAGGGAGCAGACCTCTCCGGCGCGAACCTCACAAATGCGCGGATGGCCGGTGCGAACCTGTCGAACGGTCCGGGCGGCGCTCCGGGTGGGATCGGCGCCATCTACCCCCCGACGAACCTGTCCGGCGCGACCCTCATCGGCGTCGATCTCGGCACCGCCAACCTGACGAACGCCAACCTGACACGGGCGGATCTCCGGGGCGCCAACCTGTCCGACGCAAATCTCACCGGCGCCGATCTCACCGGTGCGGTCGTGACGGTCACCAGTTTCGCCCGGGCGAACCTTACCGGCGCCAACCTGACGGGCCTGGACCTGGACGTCGCTAACACGGTTGGCGCGAAATTCTGCAACACGACGATGCCCGACGGCGTCATGAACACGAACGGCTGTGCTCCGGGCGAAGCAGGAATTGACCCTGCCGAACTCTGCCAGTTGCCGGCTGACCAGTTTGCCCAGCTTCCGGAAGAGTTGCGCGCGGTTCTCGACTGCCGGCGCCGCGTCGGGATGCCTGGGCCTTGAGCACCGTCGCTCCCCCCGGAAAGGCGGAGAGCAGTGCTGGGTTTGCCTGCGCCAGAACGAGCCGCCGACGAGGGCCGACAGGAGCACGACGCCCAGGGTCAGGCCAGGCCACGACCACGACAGAATCATGCGTGTCTCCTGCATCCACTGCTCATGGCGCCGAGGTCGAACGCGCCTGACCGACAGCGGCTCGGCCCATCGCAGTCTTGCCTTGCGAACGCGCCGAACTGCAGAGCCGCCTCGGCACGACGCTCCAGTCGGTCACCCCGGATCAAGTCCGGGGGTAGGCTCTTCACCTATGACGGCCTCGACCGGCCCTCGCCGCGGCAACGCCAGCGACGGTACCAGCAGCCGGACCTTCACCTATGACGACGCCGGCAACATGCGCACCAACTCCCGCGTCGGGACCTTAACCTATCCGGCACCGGGGCCCCGCATGCGGTTCTGACGGCGGGGGCCAGCACCTACACCTATGACGCGGTGGGCGACATTCTCACGGGGGCGGACGCTCGGCTACGACGGTGACAACCGGCTGGTCGAGGTGGTCAGCGCGGCTGCCACGACGGCCTATGCCTGTGGGTCGGATGGCGGCCGGATCAGGACGGTGGTCACGCCGGTGTCCGGGCCGGGACGCCGAGCGTTTGCTTTGAGCGCACGGTGAAGGCAGAGCAGTTGCATGGCGGCGGCGCATCGCCGATGCCTGGGGACAGGTGAGAGCGCGCACCGCTGGAGCCACCCTTCTCCGATACGATCGGCGTGATCATCGGCAGGATGGATTGATGAGGATCGGTGTCATCGGGGCGGGGGCCATCGGGGGGTTGCTGGCGGCGCGCCTCGCGGCTGCCGGGCTGGCGGTCACGGTGGTCGAGCGCGGTGAGCAGCTTGCCGCCATCCGCGGGCGCGGCCTGCGGCTCGTCGGTGCGGGTCATCCCGAAGTGCATGTGCGGGTGCGGGCCGTGTCGTCCCCTGCCGAGGCAGGGGAGCAGGATCTGGTGGTGCTCGGCGTGAAGGCGCACGAGATCGCAGTCATCGCCCCCCACGTCGGCAGGATGCTCGCGGCCGACGGTGTGGTGATGACGACCCAGAACGGTATTCCCTGGTGGTACTTCGCCAAGCAGCCGGGGGAGCATCTCGGCAGGTCGCTGGCGAGCGTCGATCCGGGCGGACTGGTTGCGGCCGCCCTGCCGGTCGAGCGCGTGATCGGCTGCGTGGTCTACCCGGCGGCGGAGGTCACGGAACCGGGCGTCATCCGCCTCACCGAGGGTAACCGCCTGTCGCTGTCCGAGATCGACGGCGCCCCGACGGAACGGATCGAGCTGGTCTCGCAGATCTTCCGACGGGCGGGGTTCAAGGCGCCGGTGGTGAGCGCCATCCGGGACGAGATCTGGCTGAAACTCCTCGGCAGCGCCAGCTTCAACCCGGTCAGCGCGCTTACGGGAGCAACGATGGCGGCGGTGGCCCGCCACCCGTCCGGGCGCGAACTCGTCGTTGCCCTGATGCAGGAGACGCGTGCCGTGGGCGAACGGCTCGGCGTGGTCTTCCCGATCTCCAACGAACGCCGGATCGCCGGCGCCGAAGCGGCTGGCGACCACAAAACGTCGATG
>CAXNGA010000175.1:0-5141 GCA_964201375.1 Kaistiaceae bacterium | reverse complement strand
AGTATCTTGCCGCTGTACGACATGAAGCGTGTCGGATTGGCGAGCGTCGTCGTGATGCCCATCGTGCTCTTTTCCAAGGGTCGCGCCAGAGGATGACCCCTGTTTGCGCTCCGCAGCCCCGTCCGGTCAACTATTCCCAACGGCCTGCGTTTTCAACTCTGCCTGATCGCCGCTCCCCGGAAATCCCTACTCCCGGCCCGCCCGCAAGGCGCCCGCCCCCGCCACCGGACCGACGACGACAGCAAGCAGCGTGGTGGCGCACAGCAGGAGGAACGGCAGCCCGAAGGATGAACTCGGGCCGACGGTCACGGCGGAGACGGCCAGCACGCCGAAGATGAGCACCGGGATGGCAAAGGGCAGCACCAGCACCGCCACCAGCATCCCGCCGCGCCGGATCGCGACCATAAGCGCGCCGCCGATGATGCCGATGAGGGTCAGCGCCGGCGTGCCGACCAGGAGGGTCAGCACGAGGACGCCCATGGCGGCCGTCGACAGGTTGAGGAGAAGGCCGAAGACGGGCGCGGCGACCACGAGCGGGAGGCCCGTTGCGATCCAGTGACCCACGGCCTTTGCCAGCACGACCAGTTCGAGCGGCAGGCCCGCCATCTGGATCTGGTCGAGCGAGCCGTCGTCGCGGTCGTCCTGGAACAGGCGGTCGAGGCCGAGCAGCGTCGACAGCAGCGCGCCGATCCAGATGATCGCCGGACCGATCCGCGACAGGAGGTTGATGTCCGGGCCGACGCCGAACGGGACGACGATCACGACCGAAAGGAAGAAGATGAGGCCGACGAGCGGGCCGCCGCCGGAGCGGAACGACACGATGATCGTCTGCCGCACGATCGCAAGGAAAGCCTTCATGCGGCGCTCCCGAGCCGGAGCGACTTCGTGATCGCGACCGGGAGCTTGAGGTGTGTTGCGGCGAGCACGAGCCCGCCGGCGGCGAGGTGCGCGCCGATGAGGTCGCCGAGTTCCCCCTCCGACCGGGCGTCGAGCGCGCTCGTCGGCTCGTCGAGGAGCCAGATCGGCCGCCGCACCACAAGAAGGCGGGCAATGGCGACGCGCCGGCGCATGCCGGCCGACAGATACGCCGCCGGCATGTCCACGGCGTGGAGGAGGCGCACGCGTTCGAGCGCGTCGAGCGGCCCGATGCCGCCGTCGGAATCGGCGGTCTTCTGCCAGAACTCGAGGTTCTCGCGAACCGTCAGCGCAGCCTTGAGGCCGTCGCGATGGCCCAGATAGTGCATGAACGTGTTGAGCGGACCATCGGTCTCCGGCGTAGCCACGACGTGGCCTTCCGTGGCGGGCAGGAGGCCCGCGATGATCCGCAGCAGAGTGGATTTCCCCGCGCCATTGGGACCGGTGATCGCCAGCAATTCGCCGTCGGACAGATCGAACCCGACATCCTCGAATATGAGCCGGCCGCCGCGCTCGGAGGCAAGGCCGCTCCCGGTCAGCCGCATGCGCGGCCCGAGCGGTCGCGCCACGCGCGGCGGACTGCGGCAAAGCGGAAAGTCGACTTCGGCACGGCTGCTCCCGTTCGGAATGGCTCCCGCTTACATAACTCCTTATAAGTCCGGCAACCTGGGGCCCATCCCTTTTCCGTGACATTTTCCCCCCGCCCCGCCAGCAGGCGGAGAGCGGGCTTCCGTCCCCGAGACCTTCCCTCATCGAGGAGCGACCGTGACCGATACCCCTTCCCTCGACACCTTCCGGTCGCGGCAGACCCTCGTCGTCGGCGGCAGGAGCTACGTCTATTTCAGCCTCGAAGCCGCCGCCGCGAACGGCCTCGAAGGCCTCTCGAAGCTCCCCTTCTCGCTCAAGGTGCTGGCGGAGAATCTCCTTCGCCACGAGGACGGGCGGAGCGTGACGGCCGACGACATCAGGGCGCTTGCGGCGTGGAACGGGCCCATCATCGAAGAGCGCGAGATCGCCTTCCGCCCCGGCCGCGTGCTGATGCAGGACTTCACGGGCGTGCCCGCCGTCGTCGACCTTGCCGCGATGCGTGACGCGATGGTGGCCCTCGGCGGCGATCCGCAGCTCATCAACCCGATCGTGCCGGTCGATCTCGTCATCGACCATTCGGTCATCGTCGACCATTTCGGCAGCCCGACCGCCTTCAGGGACAATGTCGACCTCGAATACGAGCGCAATGGCGAGCGCTACCGCTTCCTCCGCTGGGGCCAGTCGGCGTTCCGGAATTTTCGCGTCGTCCCGCCCGGCACCGGCATCTGCCACCAGGTCAACCTCGAATACCTCGCGCAGACGGTCTGGACCTCCGAGGCGGGCGGCGAGACGGTCGCCTATCCCGACACGCTGGTGGGCACCGATTCGCACACGACGATGGTGAATGGCCTGGCCGTGCTCGGCTGGGGCGTCGGCGGCATCGAGGCCGAGGCCGCCATGCTCGGCCAGCCGCTGTCGATGCTCATCCCCGAGGTCGTCGGCGTCCGCCTCACCGGCCGCCTGAGAGAAGGCGTGACGGCAACGGATCTCGTCCTGACCGCAACGCAGATGCTGCGCAAGCATGGCGTCGTCGGCCGCTTCGTCGAGTTCTTCGGCCCGGGCCTCGACCACCTTGCGCTCGAGGACCGCGCAACGCTCGGCAACATGGCGCCGGAATATGGCGCCACCTGCGGCATCTTCCCGATCGACGTCGAGACGCTGCGTTACCTCGAGCACACCGGCCGCCCGGACGAGCAGGTCGCCCTCGTGGAGGCCTACGCCAGGGCGCAGGGCCTTTGGCGCGACGACCAGACCCCCGAGCCGGTGTTCTCGTCGATCCTGTCGCTCGATCTCGATTCCGTCGTCCCGTCCATCGCCGGCCCGAAGCGGCCGCAGGACCGCGTCACGCTCGACACGGCAAAGGCCGGCTTCGTCGCGGCGATGGAGAGGGACTACAGGACCGCGCTCGACGGCAAGCGCTTCCCCGTCGCCGGCCGCGACTTCACGATTGGCCATGGCGACGTCGCGATCGCTGCGATCACCTCCTGCACCAACACCTCGAACCCCTATGTGATGGTCGCCGCGGGCCTCCTGGCCCGCAAGGCACGCGCAAAAGGCCTGACGTCGAAGCCCTGGGTGAAGACCTCGCTCGCACCAGGCAGCCAGGTCGTCGGCGAATATCTTGCCCGGAGCGGCCTCCAGGATGATCTGGACGCACTCGGGTTCGACCTCGTCGGCTTCGGTTGCACCACCTGCATCGGCAATTCCGGCCCGCTCGCGCACGAGATCTCCGAGGCGATCGAAGGCCACCACGTCATCGCCGCCTCGGTGCTGTCGGGCAACCGCAACTTCGAGGGCCGCATCAACCCCGACGTCCACGCGAACTACCTGGCGTCACCGCCCCTCGTGGTCGCCTATGCGATCGCCGGCTCGATGCTGGTCGACATCACCACCGAGCCTCTCGGCACCGGCTCGGACGGCCAGCCGGTCTATCTCCGCGACATCTGGCCGGGCACGAGCGAAGTGGCCGATTTCGTCCGCACCGCGGTGACGAGCTCGATCTTCCGGACCAGGTACGCCGACGTCTTCAAGGGCGACGAGCACTGGCAGAAGATACCCGTTTCGGGCGGGCAGACCTTCGCCTGGCAGTCGTCCTCGACCTACGTGCAGAACCCGCCCTACTTCGAAGGCATGAGGCGCGAGCCGGAGCAGATCCACGACGTCAGGGACGCCAGGATCCTCGGCCTCTTCCTCGATTCGATCACGACCGACCACATTTCGCCGGCGGGCTCCATCAAGCTCGAAAGCCCGGCGGGTCACTACCTCCGCGACCACCAGGTCAGGCCGGCCGACTTCAACCAGTACGGCACCCGAAGGGGCAATCACGAGGTCATGATGCGGGGCACGTTCGCCAACATCCGTATCAAGAACCAGATGGTTGGCAAGGAAGGTGGCATCACCGTTCACCAGCCGTCGGGTACCGTCATGCCGATCTACGACGCTGCGATGCGCTACCGGACGGAAGCCGTGCCGCTCGTCGTCTTCGCCGGTCGCGAATACGGCACCGGCTCCTCGCGCGACTGGGCGGCGAAGGGCACGCGCCTCCTCGGAATCCGGGCCGTCATCGCGCAGTCCTTCGAGCGCATCCACCGCTCGAACCTCGTCGGCATGGGCGTATTGCCGCTCACCTTCGACGAGGGCACCTCGTGGCAGACGCTTGGGCTCACCGGGAACGAGACCGTATCGATCGCCGGCCTCGAGCACCTGTCGCCGCGAAGCCGGCTCACGGTGCTCGTCACGCGCGGCGACGGGTCCACCGTCTCGGTGGACGTTCTCTGCCGGATCGATACCGCCGATGAGCTCGACTACTTCGAGAACGGTGGAATCCTGCCGTTCATGCTGCGCCGCCTCGCAGCAGCCTGACGGCCGCGGAAATCGGTAGCCCGGCCGGCATTGACGGTTGCGTTACGTCAAACGAAAGTGAATGACCCGCTGGTAGGGTTGGGTCATAGTCGAGCCGTCACCGGGGGTAGCGACGCGCGTGTTCACCGGGACCGGTGCCGGACGTGAACCTGTCTATGGAACTGCCACGAGCGCTTCGCACGGCCGTGATCGCTGCAACGGGTTCGCTGCTGGGCCTCGCTGCGGCGTCGCCCCCCGCACAGTCCGGTCCGGTCGTGCTCGAACTCTATACCAGTCAGGGCTGTTCCAGCTGTCCGCCGGCCGACGCACTGTTCGCGACCTTCGTGACGCGCACGGACGTGATCCCGCTGTCGTTCTCGGTCGACTACTGGAACTATCTCGGCTGGGTCGACACGTTCGCCAAGCATGAGTTCACCGAACGCCAGCGCGCCTATGCGCTCACCCGCGGCGACGGGCAGGTCTACACGCCACAGGTGATCGTCGCGGGCGGCGCGCATGTCATCGGCAGCGACCGTGCGGCGATCGAGGCCGCCATCGCGATCGCCCAGGAACTGCCCACTGTCGATGTCGCCGTCGAGGTGATCGGGTCGGTGGTCCACATCGACGTCGCCGCGGCGTTCGTCGGCGGTCCCACATGGGGCACGGTCTGGATCGTCCTGTTCGATACGGAGGAGGCCGTCGAGATCGGTCGTGGCGACAATGCCGGGCGCACGGTCAGCTACCGCAACATCGTCATGGACATGCACCGTCTGGCGATGTGGCGTGGCGAGGCGATG
>CAXNGA010000174.1:0-5145 GCA_964201375.1 Kaistiaceae bacterium | reverse complement strand
ACGAAGGCGATCCGATGGGCTCAGCGTGATGGCAATCCCGGGGCGCATGCCCCAGACTCGCATGCCCCAAACCTAACGGGAATCCCTCACGGACTCACCCGTCGGACTTCATCCACTAGCGCTCGGAAATGTAGAGCTGGGCGGGAATGCCGCTGGCGCGGTTGTAGGTGCCGATCCAGATGTCATAGACGCCCGGGGTCGGGCGGTTGAAGGAGACCGCAGCGCCGAGGCCGAAGCCGGCGGCGTCGTCGTTGAAGAACCACTGGCCGTTGGGGTCGTTGATCAGAAGAACCGTATCGGCGCTCGACAGTATGGCAAGCGTGAGGGAAGCCGCACCGCCGCCGTAGTTGAACTGGAAGTCCGGCGCCGCCGCGACCCAGCCCACGGCGCCGCTGACACAATTCGGCAGGTGGAAGCCACCGCCCGCGGTGACGTTGCGGAGATACGGGTCGGGCAGGAAACCGCCGGGCAGGTTGATGGTGCCGAAGGCGGCGCGGAGTGAGAAGTTCGGGCATGCCTGCGCGGAACCGGCCGCTCCGATCACGCCGAAGGCGACCGCAGCCGCCAGTGCATACTTCTTCAGCATCGTAGAAAACCCCTGTCCCAGAGCCTGAACTGTTTCCCAGCCCCGAAACTGTAACAGGCACACGGGCTTGGTCAATTTGTCATAGGTGCGACGGGTTACGAAATCGCAAAGTGCCCCGCCTCGTCCACAGGGAGCTTCGCGCCTTCGGCGCCGAACGCCGCGTCAGCACCCCGTCGATCCGGAGGCCGGGATGGTACCGGTCGGCGGCCGTGCGCCGCTGATGGCAGGCACGTCGGTGAAGGTCGCCGTGACGGCGGTGGACTCCCGCTACGATCGGCGTTCACGTCCACCTTGCCGGTCCGAACGCGGGGCCGCGGCAGACGGTGTTACAATCGTGCGCCCTGCGGCAAACGCCGTCAATTCGCCCGCCGAATTGGCCTTCCGCGCGGCGGATGACGAAGATAGTGTCGCGCGCGATCCAACGCTCAGAATAGCTCCGGGGGGCCGCATGGCCGGACGCGACGAGATCGCGACAACGCTCGCTCAGTTCGCGCTCTTTGCCGATCTCAACACGGCGCAGCTCGAGGCGGTCATCGGCCAGCTCGACGAGACCTGGTTCGCGCCCGGCACCCGCATCCTCCGCCAGGGCCTTTCCGGCTCCGGCCTCTACTTCGTCCTCGACGGCACGTGCGCCGTCGAAGCGAACCAGAAGGAGCTGGCGCGGCTGGGCCGGGGCGACTTCTTCGGCGAGATTTCCGTTCTCCTCGGCGGTGCGCCGGTGGCCGATGTCGTTGCCGTGTCCGAGGCGCGCTGCCTCATTCTGCCCGCACCGTCGGTGGAGAAGGTGCTCACCTCCTACCCGCGGCTGATGTACCGGATGCTCCAGGTCCAGTCGCGCCGCCTCTACAATGCCAACAAGTGGCGCAGTTGATCGTGTGACGATGGCCGAAGCCGAGCGCCCCTTTCCTCCGGGTGACTATCAGGTCGTCGTGGTCGGCAGCGGCCCGGGCGGGTTGCAGCTCGCCTATTCGCTCGACCGCCTCGGCGTCCGCCATGCGGTGATCTCGGCCGATGACGGCCCGGGCGGCATGTTCCTGAAATGGCCCCTCTACCAGCGGCTCCTGTCCTGGACGAAGCCCTACGCCGCGAACGGCCCTGGGACCCGCCGCTACGAGCGCTCGGACTGGAACAGCCTCGTTGCCGACGAGCCGGACAACCGATCGCTGCAGGCTCGCCACATGGACAAGTCGTCCTACTTCCCGGCGCGGTCGGAGATGGAGGCGAACCTTCGCGACTTCGCGGAGAGGACCAGCATCCGGGTTCGCTACCATTGCCGCTGGGAATCGACGGCGCGCATCGACGACGGCTCACCGATGCGCTTTGCCCTCACCACGTCCGACGGCGTCTATCGCTGCCGCATTGCGATCTTCGCAGTGGGTGTCGCCGAGCCGTGGAGCCCGAACATCCCGGGCATCGAGCACACGCATCACTACGCCGACGTCAGGGAGCCTGAGGCCTACGCCGGGAAGCGGGTCTTCATCATCGGCAAGCGGAACTCCGGCTTCGAGCTCGCCTCCGGCCTCCTGCCCTGGGCGAAGACCCTGACGCTCGCCTCTCCTTCGCCGGCTAAGATCTCCGTCGTCACCAAGACGCTGGTCGGCGTCCGTGCCCGCTACGTCCAGCCATTCGAGGACAACGCGATCGGCGGCGGCTGCAACATCATGGATGCGGCGATCGACCGGATCTCGCGTACCGCCGACGGCCTGGTGGTCGCGCTCCGCCGCACCGCGGACGGGGAGGTCGTGCAGGTGGCGGCCGACGAGGTCATCAACGCCACCGGCTTCATCTGTCCGCTCCTCGACCTGCCCGGGATCGGCGTCCGCACATTCGGCCAGAACAGGGTGCCGGCGCAGACGCCGTGGTGGGAGAGCGCGACCGTTCCCGGCATCGGCTTTGCCGGGACGATCACCCAGGGCGCGCCAAGCCTTGGCAAATACGGCGTGCCGCCCAATTCCGGCGCGGTGCAGGGCCATCGCTACAACGCGCGCATCCTCGCGCGCCGGATCGCGACATCGGAGTTCGGCATCGCCGTGGACGAGCCGATGGTCGATCCCGCCCATTTCGCCCAGCTCATCCTTCGCGAGGCGTCGGAGAGCCCGGAGCTGTGGCACCAGCGCGGCTACCTCGCCCGCGCGTTCGCCATCTCGAAAGCCACCGGTATCCGCGATCGCGGCGTCATGCCCGTGACCGCCTTCCTCGACGAGCCGGGCGGCGAAGGCGTTGCCCTGACGATGGAGACGGACGGCTCGGGCGCGGTCTTCCCGGTGCTTTACGTGCGGAGCGGCGGCTCGGTCACCGAACACAAGCTGCCCGACAGCGACATTGCAGACTATTCCGGCGTCGAGCATCAGAAGGGCGCCAATTCCGCGCTCGCGCCCCTCGGCATTCCGGCCTGACTGGAACAACCCTGCCCCGACAGGCTATCGTGACTCCATGGATCTCGCCCTCGTCGGCTTCGGACTGATGACGTCACATGGCCTCAGCCACGTGTTCTCGATCGCCGCGGTGAGCTACCGCCTTCGCCGCAAGCGGCCGAAGGTCAAGACCGGCCTGCAGATGCCGTCGGTGGCGCTGCTGCGCCCGGTCTGCGGCCTCGAGAACTTCCTCGAAGACTCGCTGCGGACGAGTTTCACCCTGAGCTACCGCAAACTCGAGCTGATCTTCTGCATCGACGACGAGGACGACCCGGCCATCCCGCTCGTCCGCCGGCTGATCACGGAGAATCCTCAGTCCAACGCGCGCCTGCTCCTCGGCCGCGACCGGATCGGGGCCAACCCGAAAATCAACAACCTCGTCAAAGGCTACCGGGCCGCGACGTCGGACTTCGTGATCCTGTCGGACAGCAATGCGGTGCTGCCGACGGATTTCGTCGAGACGCTGCTGGCGACGTTCGGGCCAGACATCGGGGTCGTCTCCACCGCCGCCTCGATGACGAAGCCGGAGAGTTTCTCCGCCGAGCTCGAATGCGCGTTCATCAACACGCTGCAGACGCGGTGGATGCTGCTGGCCGACAGCTGCAGCTTCGGTTTCGCGCAGGGGCGGACGCTGATGTTCCGCAAGGCGACCCTCGACGGGGTCGGCGGCCTCGTGGCGCTCACCACCGAGGCCGCCGACGAGCTCGCCGCGACGCGCGCGATGCGCGGCATCGGCCTTCGCTCAAAACTCGCGCCCGAACCCATCGGGCAGGCGATCGGCCGGCGGAAATTCGCCGCCATCTGGCGGCGGCAGCTCCGCTGGGCACGGCTCCGCCGCGCCGGTCTCCCGATCGTCTACCCGATGGAGATCTTCATCGGCGCGTTCGTCCCGTTCCTGTGCGCGACGTCGCTCGTGGTCGCCGGCAGGATGCACGTGGGGGGGCTGCTGGCCTACATGGCCGCGTGGTACGGACTCGAATACGCCTTCACCCGAGCCGGCCGGTTCGCCTTCACGCCGCGTATGCCGCTCGCCTGGTTTGCGCGAGACATGCTCCTTCCGGTGCTGTGGGTATCAGGGCTCCTCGGTAATTCGTTCATGTGGCGCGGCAAGCCGCTGAACGTCGCGACGACAACGGACGCACCTCCGCCGGCAGCGCCGGGGTAAGCGCTACCGCGTCCAGTAGCGCTTGACGAACTCGTTGTCTCCGGCCTTCGGAGCCCGGCTTTGGCGCCGGGGCCTTCGAACGAGACGAAGAGAACGCGTTTCACGTCCGCCTCGTTGACGGTCTTCTGCTCGGCCCGCGGCATCAAGTTGACGACGAGGCTGCATCCGGGGAACAGGTATTCGTTTATGGCCACGGGAATCCACCGTGAGCGAAGCGAACGCTCGGTGAGCGCCTGCTCTCCGAACCAGCCGGTCAAGACGCCGAACGCCGGCCGATAAGAGGAATTGGCAGCGGCGGGGGTGTGCCACCATCTTGTCGTAGATGAACGAGTAGTCGCCCGACCACGCCATTACGCTGCTGTTGGCCCGCTTCGAGCGCGCTCCGCCCCCGCGGGTCGGCAGGATCGGGGTCCATGAGTTCCGCATCATCGAGAAGCGGTGCGGATACGACACTAAGGCGTCGAGGTTGCTGGCGACCAAGACGTCGAGGTCGAGGTAGACGTTGAGCCCGGTCGGGTCGGTGATGCCCGGCCGGAACAGTTCTATTTTCGACCACCATCTGGGCCAGTCATTCGCGAAGGGTATCCGCTCGCAGGGCACATCCACGTCCGACAGCGCCACGAAACGATGCGGAACGTTGCAATTGCGCGCGACGGCGGCCTGTAGGCGCGCGAGACATGCTCGGCGTTGTACTTCTTGCCAGCGCGAAAGACACACATGAACGTGACGGACTTGGCCAAAGCGGCGTTTCTGGTCGGGGCCTTTGGCGGCCGCCCGTGATGCTTGCGGCCTCGCCGAGGCGCTGTACGCATTCTGGATGGGTGAGCGCGATGATGCCGGCTTGGAGCGGTCTTCGTCAATCGGTTTCGCGACGGAGGGCCGCTGGCGGACCCAGCGCCGACCATGCCTACTGGGTCGCCCTGGCCGGCGACCACCAGGGCGCTGATCCCCACGCCGGAGCCTTGTCCCTCAGCGCGAGA
>CAXNGA010000173.1:0-5183 GCA_964201375.1 Kaistiaceae bacterium | reverse complement strand
CGAAGATGCGTTCGATGAAGGGAAACAACCGTCGCGCCCGGCGCAGCAGTTCGAAGGCGCCGTCGCGATCCTGGATGTCGGCGGGAAGAACGACGACGCTCAGCAGGAGACCCAAGGTGTCGACGAGGATATGCCGCTTGCGGCCCTTGCCTGAGTTCCGAAGCGAAGTGCAACACCCCCGGCCGATTTGATATCGGCAAGGTTGATCAGGGCCAACACCGCGTCGAGTTTCCTCGGCGCTGCTGCCGCAGTGGCGATCGGCTTCGCCGCCACGACCGCCTCCGCCCAGGAGGTGAAGTTCGGCATGTTCACCCCCCTCACCGGCACCAGCTCCGTCGTAGGCCTCGACATGCTCCGCGGCGTCCAGATGGCCATCGATGCGGTCAACGCCGGCGTTGCCGTGCCGATGACCGATGGCACCACCATGCAGTTCGGGCCGGGCGTGCTCGGCGGGCCGATCAGCCTCATCGTCGAGGACGCCGAATCCCGGCCGCAGGGCGCCATGGACGCCGTCCGGAAGCTCGTGACCGTCGATCAGGTTGCCGTCGTCCTCGGCGAGTACTCTTCGGGCCGCACGCTGCCGACCGGCCAGTTCACCACAGAGAACGGCGTGCCGCACATCTCGATCGGCGCCAACTCGCCGCTTCTCCGTGAGGTCGGCACCGGCGGCTATTTCTTCAATGGCATCGGCCTCGCCGGTCTCCAGGGCTACGCGCTCGTCGACATGGCGAGGGACGAACTCGGCGCCGGCACCGTTGCCACGCTCTTCCCGAACAACGCCTGGGGCGTCGGCGTCGAAGCCGCCACCTGTGAGGCCGCCACCGCCGCGGGCATCCCGTGCACCGCCGTCCGCTACGAGGAACAGAAGACCGACTACCGCGCCGAACTGCGCCAGGTGATGGCGTCGAACCCCGACACGGTCATCTTCTTCGCCTACGGCGCCGACGCGATCCTGATCCTCCGCCAGGCTTTCGAGCTCGGCATCGACGTCGCCGGCACCTGGCTTGCCGCCGAGATGTCGAACTGGACCGCAGACGTCGCCCCGACGCCGGAAATCGGTGAGGGTATCCGCGGCATCGAACACGCCGTCGCGGGCGACCTCTACGAGACCGCCTACCGCGCCGTGTACGTCGCCAAGTTCGGCGAGGAGCCGCTGACGGTGTTCGGCGCCTTCGGCTACGACGCCGCAATGGTCGCCGCGCTCGCCGTTCAGCTCGCCGGCACCACAGACCATGACGCGGTCCGCGACGCGATCCGCGTGGTGGCCGAGACCTACCAGGGCGTGACGGGCAACCTTGCCTTCGACGCCGACGGCATGCGCCTCGTCCAGGAATACGGCAAGTTCATCTACCAGTCCGGGGTCATGACGCCCTACGTCGCGATGCCGTAGGCGCCGGCAACCGAACTTCGGCACATGCGAAGGCCGCGGCTCCGGAAGGGGCCGCGGCCTTTCTCTTTCGTGCCGGCTTCACGGGCCGGCGGAGCGATGCACTACCAGGTGGTGTAGCTCACCGTCAGCGCGCCGATCAGCTGGCCGATGGCGTCGATCCGCATCTCGCTGACCTTGCCGGTGTTGGTGCGCACGCAGATGTAGTTGCCGACCGAGAGGCTCGCCTGCTGGACCGCATTGGTGTTGAAGGCGGCGGCATTGCAGCCGGTATAGCCCCGCTGTGCGCCATTGGTGAACGAAATGAGCGCGCCGTTGATCGGGGCTAGCTGGCGGTTGAAGCCGACGACCTGGTAGCCGATGTCGGCGCCCGCGCCCGGTCCGACCTGGCCGTTGTCGAGGTTGACCTGCTGCTGCGGGATCATCTGGAACGAGCCGGACGACGAGACCGGCGGGACGACCACCGGATCCGGTTCGGTGTAGACGGTCACGACGCGCCACTGCTGGGTCGAATTGCCCTGCCACGTCCGGGTGACGACGCCGAAGTCGTTCGCGTCGGTCTCGTGCGCATCCATGTAACGGCCGTTCGAGACCTGCTGGATGGTGAAGATGCCACCGCCCTGGGCAGTGAAGAGCCAGCGCTGCGTCGGGTTGTTCTGCGCCGTGCGGGTGACGAGGTGCCAGTCGGCCGCATCGTATTCGTGCGCATCGACGAAGCGGTTGTTGCTCATCTGCTGCAGCGTGTAGACGCTGCCGCCGAGCGACACCATCCGCCAGAGCTGGGTGTTGTTGTTCTGCGCCGGACGGGTGACGATGCGGTAGTCGAGGCCCTCGATCTCGTGGGCGTCGAGGAAGCGGCCGCTCGAGACCTGCTGGATGGTCACGATGTTCGCGGCGGAAGCGGGCGCCGCGGCGAAGGCCGTGACGGCGGCGACGACGAGGCCGGAAACGACGGCGGCGGCGCGGGCCGGAAGACGCCGGCGATGGGGCGACCGCAGGTCCGCGGGCGCGTGGAAGAGCTTCGAGAGCATGGGTGACTCCTTGGGGTTCTGGGGTGCTGGTGCTACGGCACTGACACGCTCGTTGCTGGGGTTGCTGGGCAGACCGGTAACGGCGGGAGGAATGACTTCCCCGCACTGAACACATGCTGATGCGGCCGTTGCCGCGCGTTCATCGACTCGATCAGGCGCGCGTGACGCGGGTCTGCCGCGGGTCCCTGCGAGGCCGGCACGGCCGCAATGGGCGGAGTCCGCTCCGCCGCCGACGGACCTCCTCTTGGCCATGCAGGAGGAGTCATACTCCCTTTCGGGGCAAACAGGACGGGTCGGCGGAGGAGGCCGCGGGGCAGGGACCCGGAAATAGCCGCCCAGTTCAGCTCAAGGCTGTGCCGTGGCGATCACCGTTACGGCCCGGCAGGGCCGGCCGGTCATCAGCTCGGACACGGTGACGAACTCGAACCCCCGCGCGCGCAGCCCCGCGACGACACCGCGGACGGCGCTTACCGTCATGGCGTGGATGTCGTGCATGAGGACGATCGACCCCGACCGGGCCCGCCGCACCGCCGAATCCACGACCTCGCCCACGGAATTTGCCTTCCAGTCGAGCGTATCGATGTCCCACCAGATCACCGGCCGGTCGATGAGGCTGAGCACGCGGGCGCTCGACGCGTCGTAGGGAAGCCGGACGATGTCCGGCGCCGCACCGGTGATCGCGAGGATGGCGGCGTCGGTCCTGGCGATCTGCTGGGTGATCTCGTCGTTGCCGAGCCGGGTCAGGTCGGGATGGTTCCAGGAGTGGTTGCCGATCTCGTGCCCGCCCGCGCTGATCGCCCGCACCACGTCCGGCCATTGCTGCGCCCGGTTGCCGACGAGGAAGAACGTCGCCCGGACACCGTCTTCGGCGAGGAGCGCAAGGAGCCGCGGCGTCAGCGTCGGGTGCGGGCCATCGTCGAAGGTGAGGGCGATGCAGCCTTCCGCGCCGTTGACCCGGCGGACCTCGCCACGCCCGACCTCGATCCACGGCTGGAAGGCGCCGTCAGCGGTGTAGCCCGGCCGCGGCTGCTCCTGGTCGCCATGGCGCGACCCTGGCGTTTCCGTGGGCGCGATCGTGGTGCAGCCCGCGACCAGCGCCACCAGAACAAGAGACAGGACCGGTATGCGCAATCGAAGCCGGCTCCCGCCCTGCGGTATCGATCGTCCCCGCCGTCACGGGAGTGACCGTAGCGGGATTCGGCCTGCATCAACACCCCGGCCGCCCCTGTGCCGGAAACCTGCCTGCGTCGCGGCGGGCGGCCCGTATCCGGAAATGCGGGCGGGTCGCGCGGTATTGTGGTGACGGGACGATCGCGGGGGGCGCCGTCCGGGCTCCGATCGCGTAACGCTTGTTCCGGGCCACCGTCGTCCCGCGCCGGACCTTCACGTGTCGATCCTGAAAGCCCTCCTTGCCCTTGCGGGCCTCGTGCCGGCGGCAGCGCTGATCGCCGCGCAATGGTTCTGGCTCGGCGACCTTCTCGTCTTCTTCCTGCCCTGGCTGGCCTTCGGCGCCTTCGCGCTCTTCGCCGCGATGCTCGTCCTCGGCTGGCGCCTGCCGGCCGGAAGCGCGGCACTGCTCCTGATCGTCTGCGCCGGGCTCGTCGCCTCGTCCTGGCGCGTCCCGCCGGTTGGCCCGGCGGAGGGCAGGCCATTCCGCGTGACGACCTTCAACACCCTGATCGGCACCGCCCGGCCGGACGACATCGGCGCGTTCCTGCGGGCCGAGATGCCCGACATCGTCGCCCTCCAGGAGACGTTCGGCCCGTTCAACGAAGCGGTGCTGGCGTCGCTGCGCGCCATCTACCCCTACTCGTCGGCGGGAACGGCGGTCGCGGAATCCGACATCGAGATCCTCAGCCGCCACCCGATCAGCCAGATCACGTTCGCCGCGACCGAGCGCGTCGGCCGGACCGCCTACCGGGTCATGCGCGCGGTCGTCGATGTCGATGGCACACCGGTCGCCGTCTATGCCCTCCACGCACCGACGCCGCGCTTCGGCGAGGCCGACTGGCGGGCGCGCAACCGGCTCCTCGACGCCGTCGGTATCGCCGCAGCCCGCGATGCCCTGATGATGCCGGTGATCGTGGCGGGCGACTTCAACACGCCGTCCTGGTCGCCGCACCTTCGCCGGCTCCTCGACGCCGGAAACCTCACCGACACCTCGGGCCGTCTCCTGCCGCGCGCGACCCGCCTCGTCGATCGACAGGGCCTGCCGCTTTCGTTCGGCGCGCCGGTCGACCACATCCTCGTTTCGGCGGGAATCTTCTGGTCGCCGGTACGGCTCGGCCCGCCCCTCGGCTCCGATCACCTGCCGGTGACCGCCGACCTCGTCCTGCCGGCCCGTGCCCGGTGAGCCCGCCCTGGACCACGCAGGCAGATCGCCGCCGGTTCCACCGGGAACTGCAGCCGCCCGTTTGGAAAACCGCCGCCCCGGGACTATGTAGGTCGGATCACCCATCCGGCTCAGACATGACTCAGGTCCTCCCTCGCGGCTTCCGACTCGCCGCGCCAGAATCGAAGCCGCTGCGCCCGGTAAACCGCGCGGCAGGACCCGCTGCACCATTCCCGTCCCGGAGTGGTCCCGGAGCCTGGGTCGTGGCGGAGGCTGCCTGATGGCCGAGGAAAAGCGCGGCCTGTTCCGCCGCATGTTCGGCGGCGGCGCCGGCCTTGCCGCCGAGCCCGTCGCACCGCCGCCTTCCCCGGAACCAGGCCTGCCGCCGGCGATCGAGGTGCCGCCGCCCTTCGCGCGCCGCCCAATGGAGGCC
>CAXNGA010000172.1:0-5184 GCA_964201375.1 Kaistiaceae bacterium | reverse complement strand
ACTCACCCAGGGCAGCTGGGTCCTCTGCGACCGCTTCACGGATTCGACCCGCGCCTACCAGGGCGCCGCGGGGGTCGATGCCGACCTCATCGAGGCGCTCGAGCGGATTGCCGTCTGGCCGACGACGCCCGACCTCACCCTCATCCTCGACCTTCCGGTCGAGATCGGGCTCGTCCGGGCTGCCGCCCGCGCGGCGGCGTCCGACATCCTGCCGGACCGATTCGAGCGGGACGCGGTCGCCGAGCACCAGCGCCGGCGGCGCATCTTCCTCGAGATCGCCGCTGCCGAGCCCGAACGGTGCGTCGTGATCGACGCATCGCGTCCGGAGGCCGAGGTCGCCGAGATCGTCTGGCGGAACGTCGGAGAGCGGCTACCGGTCGCCGGGGAAGCGATCAATGGCTGAGCCGGAGGAAATCCCGCCGCTCGACGCCCTCGACGGGTGGCCAATGCCGGAGCGGCAGGCTGCCTGGCTCGGCCGGGCGAGCGCCGAGGAGACGCTTCTCCGCGCCTATGCCGGCGGACGGATGCATCACGCGTGGATCCTTGCCGGCCCGCGCGGGATCGGCAAGGCGACGCTTGCCTTCCGCTTCGCCCGCTTCGTACTCGCCAATCCCGAGCCCACCTCCGCGACGGCCGAAGCCCGATCGCTCGCCATCGACCCGGCGGCGCGAACCTTCCGCCAGGTGGCCGCCGGCGCGCATCCGAACCTTCTCGTCCTCCGCCGTCCCTGGGACGAGAAGGCCAAGCGCTACCGCACCCAGCTCCTCATCGACGAGATCCGAAGGATCCAGGGCTTCTTCGGCTCGACGGCCGGGGAGGGCGGCTGGCGCATCTGCATCGTCGACTCGGCCGACGACCTCAACCCCAACGCCGCCAACGCACTTTTGAAGACGCTCGAGGAGCCGCCGACGAAGTCGCTGTTCCTCCTTGTGGCAAGCAGGCCCGGCAAACTGCTGCCGACGATCCGCTCGCGCTGCCGCCGCCTCGACGTAGCGCCGCTCGACGCGGACGTCATCGCGGGCGCCCTCGCCGAGGCAAGTCCCCACGCAGCTCCGGATGACGTCCGTCTCGCCTCGATCCTCGGCAATGGCAGCCTCAGGACTGCGATCCAGCTACTCGACGGGGAGGGGGTCGAGACCTTCCGCGCGTTCCAGCGCCTCGCCTCGACACTGCCGCAGATCGACTACGCCGGCGTCCACGCGCTGGCGGACCGCATCAGCGGCCGCGGCAACGAGGACGCCTTTGCCGGCTTCATGGATGGGCTCGAGGGCTGGCTGTCGCGCCGGGTGAGAGGCCAGCCGGAGCCCGATGGCGGGCGCATCTCCGAGCAGACCGCCGCAGCCTCGCTTGCGGCATGGGCGGACGTATGGGAAAAGTCCGCCGATTCAGCGTTCCAGGCCGAGGAATACAACCTCGACCGGAAGCCGGTGGTCCTGCAGATCTTCATGGCACTCGCCCGCGCCGCCCGAATGTGACGTGTCCGGGCCCGGAAGCGTCCGGGATCGCGTTGATGCGCCGACACTTCAATCCGAGGCGAGAGCCCTGATGAACCGCCCGAAATTCTACATCACCACCGCCATCGCCTATCCGAACGGCAACCCGCATATCGGGCACGCCTATGAGGCGCTCGCCACCGATACGCTGGCGCGGTTCAAGCGGCTCGACGGCTACGATGTCCACTTCCTGACCGGCACCGACGAGCACGGGATCAAGATGGTGCAGACGGCCGCCCGCGAGGGCCTGACGCCCCGCGAACTGGCCGACCGGAACGTCCCGAAATTCCGGGAGATGGTGGCGGCGCTCGGCTGTTCCAACGACGACTTCATCCGCACGACCGAGCCGCGCCACCACGCCGCCTCGCAGGAGATCTGGCGCCGGATGGCCGCCAATGGCGACATCTACAAGGACGCCTATTCCGGCTGGTACTCGGTGCGGGACGAAGCCTACTACGACGAGAGCGAGACCGAAGTCCGCGATGGCGTCCGCTATGGCGGGCAGGGGACCCCGGTCGAGTGGGTCGAGGAGGACAGCTACTTCTTCCGCCTCTCCGCCTACCAGGAGAAGCTCCTCGCGCACTACCGCGCCCACCCCGACTTCATCGGCCCGAACGAGCGCCGGAACGAGGTCTTGAGCTTCGTCGAGGGCGGCCTTCGCGACCTTTCGATCTCGCGCACGACCTTCGACTGGGGCATCCCGGTGCCGGACGACACCCGGCATGTGATGTATGTGTGGGTCGATGCGCTGACGAACTACATCACCGGCGCCGGCTTCCCGGACGACCCGCAGCGGTTCAGCGAGTGGTGGCCCGCCGATCTCCACGTCATCGGCAAGGACATCGTCCGCTTCCACGCGGTGTACTGGCCGGCCTTCCTGATGTCGGCCGGCATCCCGCTGCCGAAGCGCGTCTTCGCCCACGGTTTCCTGTTCAACCGCGGTGAGAAGATGTCGAAATCGGTCGGCAACGTCGTCGACCCGATTTCGCTCATCCAGACCTATGGCCGCGACCAGGTCCGCTACTTCTTCCTCCGCGAAGTGCCCTTCGGCCAGGATGGCAGCTACAGCATCGACGCCATCGTCAACCGCATCAACGCCGATCTCGCCAACGATCTCGGCAACCTCGCGCAGCGCTCGCTGTCGATGATCAACAAGATCGGCGAGGGCAGGGTACCCGCTCCGGGCGAACTGACCGAGGCGGACCGGACCATCCTCGCCGCCGCGGACGGCCTTCTTGCGACCTGCCGGACTGCGATGGACGGGCAGCAGATCCACCAGGCGCTGGCAGCGATCTGGGGCGTCATCGGCGATGCGAACCGCTATTTCGCAGGCGAGGAGCCGTGGAAGCTCAAGGACAACCCGGCGCGCCGGGCAACGGTCCTCTGGGTGACGGCCGAACTCGTGCGCATCTTCGCGATCCTGATCCAGCCCGCGATGCCCGATGCGGCCGACAAGCTGCTCACCCGTCTCTCCGTGCCCGAAGACCAGCGCAGCTTTGTCGCGATCGGCAACCGCCTCGCCGCGGAGACGCCGCTCCCGGCCCCGACCGGCGTGTTCCCGCGCGTCGAGCGCGAGGCGCCCACGAGTCAGCCGGCACCGCCGTAGCGCTTTTTCGAGCGGCGGTGGCGGGCAGCCATGCGCCGACCGCGTTGACCCTTCGGCCGGCGCGTGGCACGGACCGCGAATGCTCGTCGACAGCCATTGCCACCTCGATTTCCCGGACTTCGAAGCCGACCGCGCCGACGTCATTGCCCGGGCGCGAGCCGCTGGCGTCGGCATCATGGTGACGATCTCGACGCGGGTCCGGCAGTTCGAACGCCTCCGTGCCATCATCGAGGCCAACGACCGCATCTATGCCTCGATCGGCACACACCCGCACAACGCCTCCGATGAGCTCGACGTCACCACGGCCGACCTCATCGAGATGGCCCGGCATCCGAAAGTGGTCGCCATCGGCGAAGCCGGGCTCGACTACCACTATGACGGTGATCGCGTGGCGCAGGCCGAAGGCCTCCGCCGCCACATTGCGGCCGCCCGCGAGACCGGCCTGCCGCTCGTCATCCACGCCCGCGACGCCGACGACGACATGGCGCGGCTCCTGCGGGAGGAGGCAGGGAAGGGGCCCTTCCCGGCGATCCTTCACTGCTTCTCCTCGGGCCGCGATCTTGCTCTCACGGGCGTCGAACTCGGCTTCTACGTTTCCTTCTCCGGCATCGTCACCTTCAAGCGCACCGATGCGCTGCGCGCGATCGCAGCCGAGGTGCCGGCCGACCGGCTGCTGGTCGAAACCGACGCCCCGTATCTTGCGCCGACGCCGCATCGTGGTTCCCGCAACGAGCCGGCCTATGTCGCCGAAACGGCAAAGGTCCTCGCGGAAATCAGAGGCGTGACACCGGAGGCGATGGCGGCCGCGACGACCGAGAACTTCCATCGCCTGTTCCGCAAAGTGCCACGGGCCTGAGCCGATCGATGCCGCACCTTCGCTTCACCATCCTCGGCTGCGGCGCGTCGCCCGGCGTGCCGCGCATCACCGGCGACTGGGGCGCCTGCGACCCGCGCGAGCCGCGGAACCGGCGTACGAGGTGCTCGGCGCTGTTCGAGCTGTTCGGCAACGATCCCATGCCGACGCGTCTCGTCGTCGACACGGGACCGGATCTCCGCACCCAGCTCCTCGGCGCCGGCATCGATGAACTGCATGGCGTGGTCTACACCCACGCCCACGCCGACCATGTCCACGGCATCGACGACCTCCGGGCGTACTGGATCACCGGGGGCGAACGCCGCACCGTCACCATCTACAGCGACGACGCCACGCAGCAACGCCTCGACGACGGCTTCGGCTACTGCTTTCGCGCGCCGCCCGGCAGCGCCTATCCGCCGTTCCTGAAGCGCGTCCGGGTCGTCGCCGGAATGCCGTTCAGCGTGACCGGTCCCGGCGGCACGATGACCGTGCTGCCATTCGACCAGGCCCATGGCGACATCCGCTCGCTGGGCCTCCGGATCGGGCCCGTGGCGTATTCGTGCGACTTCAACGACCTGCCGGCGGAGAGCCTGCCGGCCGTGTCCGGGGCCGATCTCTGGGTGCTCGACGCGCTCCGGGCGGCGCCGCATCCCAGCCACTGCTCGGTGGCGCAGGCGACCGCCTGGGTGGATCGCATCAGGCCGAAGCACGCCGTGTTCACCCACATGACGAACGAACTCGACTACGGCACGCTGCACCGCGACCTGCCGGCCCATATCGAGCCGGCCTACGATGGCCTGCGTTTCGAGTACCAGGTGCCGTCACATCAGGATATGGTCCGAAGACCCTGATTTTGCTGTGACACTCGTACCAGGCGCGATCCTGCAGAGGTCGCTCCCATGATACGAGAATGTTCCATAATATACCTTATGCGAATCGAGGATGCGGATGCCTGAGGAGATGAAGCCGTCCCGCGACATCGCCCGGCTGATCGAGATCATGGCTTCCCTCAGGCACCCCGTGACCGGTTGCCCGTGGGACCTCGAACAGTCGTTCGGCACGATCGCGCCCTACACGATCGAAGAAGCCTACGAGGTCGCGGATGCCATCGAGCGCGGCGACATGGACGCGCTCCGCGACGAACTCGGCGATCTCCTGTTCCAGAGCGTCTACCATGCACGGCTTGCCGAAGAGGCCGGCGCCTTCGCCTTCGGTGACGTCGTCGAGGC
>CAXNGA010000171.1:0-5205 GCA_964201375.1 Kaistiaceae bacterium | reverse complement strand
GGAGAAAGGACCCCGCCGGATTCCTTTCGTACATGTCGACGAGCGTCATTCGCGTTGCGCATATGAGCGCTAAACAACTCTCTGAGAACGCAGTAATGTCGTCAGCGCTTCTGTATTCGAACTGTTCTATATCGACAGCACCCGAAACTACATCACGAACACGATCCACTATACGCTCAACCGTCATTCGCCCGTCTCGGTAGGGAAACCACGCGCCGTAGGCTTGCCGATACTGTAGGTCATTTCTAAAAGTCGAGAGCCATTTGGCACCAGCCCCCGCTTTGGTCACCATTTTTACCAGGTGGGCAACATCTTTAGAAGCATCAATCTTATCCTGAGACGTAAGACTGCCGCTGCCTGCAATCAACGACGTAATAGATGACATCCTGATATCGAGAGCGCGCCAAACAGCTTCATGTGAACCAGCGCCATTAATCGGCCTGAAGTCTATTTGACCACTAACGGCGTTATCGCCGATCATATACTGTCCCGTATTGTAGTGACCCACCGCAAGCACACCATACGCCGCCCCGACCCGACGCAAATGGAGTAACTCCTCTGTTCTGAGATAGGACGGAGCGTCGCCCCAAACACGCAATAACATCTGGGCACTGAACAGCGATGCGTAATAGATCATCACAAGTGGCCAAGCCACTGATCGCGGTAATTCGGTGTGCGACCGAATATTATACAAGGATTCGCGAGCTGCCAGCGAAAGTCGGTTCACGTCTGCAGCAATCGCGCCGAGATAGGACCGGCGATCTTGGCCAAACAAAACTATGGATTTTGGCTCAACGCCAGCGCCAACACCAAAATCCGCAGTCATTAGCCAAGCCTGTAAGCCAGATGCTGGGCGAGAGGAGACGGCCGCAATGCCTGGAGTCCAAAGCAACCTAAGCGCATCACGATAACCAGCCGCGATCTACAGCACAGATCGTTGCTTAAGCGCATCAAGAAATATTTGTGCGAAAGAGGTTATACTGATCCCTACATTCCTAAGAGCAGCGACCTTTACGCGCTTAAGCATCTCGGCAATAACTTGCGCGAACTTGTCTACATCATAATTCTTTCCATATCTATCGCTCACTCTGCGGCTGCACATCAGCGAGCATTTCGGGGATGCGACGCCGGGCTCGTGCCTCTTCATCGAGATGACGGGCCTTCGCTCCTTCCAGGCGGAGCTGGCCGCGAAGCGGTTCAGGTTCGCGCGGCCGGGGATCAACCCCGGCCACAGCGGCGGCCGGGCGATCTCCCTCAACGTAACCGACCCGTTCGGCAACAGGCTCCGCTTCGAGGAGCGCGAGCCGGCGGACTGACATCAGCGGTTGCGCCGGGCGGACGATCCGGCGGAAGGTGACCGTTCGGCGGAGGATGGCGTGATGCGGACAGTCCGGGGCATCGTTGCGGCGCTTATGGTGGCGCTCTCCACCGCCGCGCTGGCGCAGCCGGCGGGCGGCCGGGGCAAGCCCGCGCCGGACAGCGGGACCGTCCACACCTACGCCGGCAAATGGAGCATCGCGCTCCCCGCCGGCTGGACCTGGCACGACGAGGTCACGCTCCCCTACGCCGCCAATGGCGAGGCCGCGGCGCGGTCGATGCGGGAAGGCGACGCGCTGCCGCCGGGCGCGGCGGCGATCGGCTTCTTCCCGCAGGACGAACTCGACGAGATCGGCCTCGCCTACACCGCGAGCCCCGAAGCGCTCTTCGCCGCTTTCGCGAAGATCGCCGGCGGCGGGGTGACGGCGGAGCCGCTCGACGGCACGGGCGGCCGGTTCGCACTCACCGCGCCCTACCCGTTCTCGCCCGTCCCGCCGCCGGCGACCGCGCAGCTCGTCGTGTACGCGGTCGATGGCGCAGCGTTCGCCTTCGTGGTCATCGCCCATGATTTCGCGCCGTTTGCCGATGTCGCCCGTGGCATCGTCACCAGCACCGTCGTGCTCGGGCCGATCCCGTAAGGGCGTGGTCGCGGAGTCGATCGTCCGGGTGGCCCGGTCGCCAGGTGTCGTCGTGGCGATTTCTCCTCTCCCCGCCGGGCGGGGAGAGGGCGTTTTCGCCTGGCGAGCCGAAGGCGAGGTTGGCGAAAATGGGTGAGGGGGTCTCACGATCCGGCCGGGTGGCGACACCACCTCACCTTCAGCCCTAACCTCGGCTTCGCCTCGCCAAGGGCTGAAGCCTCTCCCCGCCCGGCGGGGCGAGGGAATTTTCGTGCGTTTCGGCCAATGCAGATGCCTGACTACGTCCGGCGTCGCGACACCCGTGGCTTCCTCCGGCCTACCCTCCACCTGTCCGAGACAGCGTCCCATGCCCCCACGCGGAGAGCCGAAACTTGGATGGCGGGTGATGGGGCGCCGCCGGTGAGCTCGGGGGGCACTTCGCACGCCCACCCAACCACCAGACTCGTCTTTGCCGGGCTTGACCCGGCAACCCATGATGACCCGCCCCCGCGGTCGATCCATCGAGCTGCCAGTCCCATCGTGTGGAGACAGATCGCGAGTCATCATGGGCCACCGGGTCGCGCCCGGTGGTGACGAACAGGGGGATGGGTGACGACCAGTGCGAACGGGTGACGAACCGGGGGCAACGGATTCCGTGGGCGCGCCATTGCGTTCCCGCGGCACACCGCGCCCCTTCCCGGTCTGGACCCCGTCCGTCCGGCCGTGCAGTAGTGCCGGAAATCCGCCGCACCGGCGGGCCAGGGAGGACGGCATGAAGGCGCTTCGGATCCTGTTCGTCGGCGCGGCGATGGCGCTTGCCGTCCCGCAGATCGCCACCGCGCAGGCCCCCGCCCCGGCGGCCGTCCCGGAGCAGACCCAGACCTTCATCTACAAGGGCGTATGGGGTCTCCGCGTGCCGGCGGGCTGGCAGTGGAACAGCGACCTGTCCTTCCCGTACCTTGCCAACGGACCCGAAGCGGCCGCGACGATGGAGCGGGGCACGCCGATCCCGCCGGGCGGCATCGCCATCGGCATCTTCCCGCAGGATCTCCTGCCGGCGCTCGGGCTCATCTACACGCCGCTGGCCGGGGAGCTTGCGGCGAGCCTTGCCGCCTGGCTCGGCGGCGCAATCGATCTCGTGCCGCTCGGGGGCACGCCGGAACCGGCGTTCACGACCTCTCTGGTCGGCTCGGCCGCTGCGCCGCCGCACAGCCACCTCGTGGTCTACCAGACCGGCGGCGCCTCCTTCGCCATGCTGGTCGTGACGGAGGATTTCCCGGCTGCCGCCGACACGATCCGCGCGATGATCGCCAGCACCGTCGTCCTCGGCACGATCCCCTGACCCGGCACCGGAACCCATGAAGGCCGCGACCTACGAGCGCTACGGGCCGCCGGGCGCGATCGTGGTGGGCGACGTGCCCGCGCCGGTGCCGAAGGAGGGCGAGGTGCTGGTCCGCGTCCGGGCGGCCTCGGTCAATTCGTGGGACTGGGACCTGCTCACCGGCACCATGCTCGGCCGGACGAGCGGCCTCTTCCGCCCGAAATACAGAATCCTCGGCGCCGACATCGCCGGCATCGTCGAGGCGGTCGGCCCTGAGGTGACCCGCTTCCGTCCCGGCGATGCGGTGATGGGCGACCTCTGCGAAGGCGGCTGGGGCGGCTTCGCCGAGCTCACCACCGCGGCCGAGACAGTCCTCGCGGCAAAGCCGGAAGGGCTCGGCTTCACCGAAGCGGCAGCACTGCCGCAGGCCGGAATGCTGGCGCTCCAGGCGATCCGGAAGGCGCCCGCGCTCGGGCCGGAGCGGCGCGTGCTCATCAACGGCGCGGGCGGTGGCGTGGGGTCGTTCGCGATCCAGCTCGCGAAGCGCGCCGGCGCCGAGGTGACCGCCGTCGACCACGGCGACAAGCTCGACTTCATGCGCGGCCTCGGCGCCGACCGCACGCTCGACTACACTAGGGCCAACTATGCCGCCGCCGGGCGCCTCCAGGACCTCGTCATCGACATGGTCGCCCGCCGACCCGTGGCCCATCACGCGCGAATCCTCCGCCCCGAAGGCCGCTTCGTGGTCGTCGGCGGCAGCGTGCCGTCGCTCATCGGCACGGCGGTGATCGGCGGCGTGATCTCGTTCCTCGGCCGGAAGAAGATCGGCCTCCTCACCTACCGCCCGAACGCCGCCGACCTCGCCGAACTCGCAGCCCTTGCCGCCTCCGGCGCGATCCGCGTGGCGGTGGACACGGTGTATCCGCTCGAACGCACCGGCGAAGCGCTCCGCCATGTCGGCGAGGGCCGGGCTAAGGGGAAGGTCGTGGTCGAGGTTTCGGCCTGACGTTTCCGCGGCCTCGGCAACGCATGCCGCCACGCCGTCTCCAGCGCCTCACGGAATTCCGGCTCGCTCAGCGCGGAGAGCCGTCTTCCAGCCCTGGTGCTTCCAGGGATTCGCGATCGGCGTGAACGCGTCAGGCGCCGTCAGGCATGACCGCGTCAGCGCTCGACTACCAGCATCGTCGCGTTGCCGTCCGCCAGGAACTCCCGGATGTGATGCGTCGCTGCGATGAGGGCGACTGCGGCCTGGTCCGTGGCGCAGTTTCCGATGCGAAGCCAGACGAATTTGGGCGGTGCACCGAGCGCAAGGCTCATATGCCGAAAGTCAGCATCCCTTGGAGAGAATCGTAAGCCCGCTCTCCCGAGCGTAGGCCCATATCTCCGCATCCGAGGCACGAGCGAGACCTACTTGCTTCACGTGCACCGTTCCCGGAAACAACCCTACCAGATCAGCGACAAGCCGGCTCGCGAGATTGGCGTCCAGTAGGAACGCCGTCATGTCACGCCGCGCCGATCAGGCGTCGCTCGCGATGGGCCGCAAAGGCGAGCGTGGCGCGGATGTCCTCGACGGTCAGTTCCGGGAAGTCCTCAAGGATATCCCGCTCGGTCATCCCCGAGGCGAGGTACTCGATGATGTCGTACACGGTGATCCGCAATCCACGGATCGTGGGCTTTCCGCCTCGTTTCCGGGGATCGATGGTGATCAGTCTGCTGTAGTCCATCGCAGATGGTTGGCGCCAATGGCCATCGCCGTCAATCCTACTTCCTTCCCCGCCGCCCGGCCTGGCTGCCCGCGCGTCCGCCGATGGACCGACCGCGCTGCGGCGCGCCGGCGCCGAGCGGCTTCTCGGTCCGTCCCACCGTCATCTCGTCCAGATCGTTGCGCCGCACCTTCGCGCTCGGCGCCGGCAGAGCTTCGCCTTCGGGCGTGACGAATTCGCCCTCGGC
>CAXNGA010000170.1:0-5227 GCA_964201375.1 Kaistiaceae bacterium | reverse complement strand
CCTCGAGTTCAGCGCCCGTGAGAAGGGCGTGCAGTTCATGCTCAACCGGCGGATGACCGAGGTCGTCCGGCAGGAGCCGTGGAGCGGCCGCGTCATCGGCGCCAAGGCGAGCTACACTCCGCGGTTCCTGGAGACCGGGGAACGCATGGAAAGCTACTGGCAGGACGGCAACGTCGACGAACGTCGCGAGACCATCAATATCCGGGCGCGCAAGGCGGTCGTGATTGCGACGGGCGGCCATTCCGGCAACCCCCAGTTCCGCAGCATGTTCTATCCGGCGTTCCGGGATCCGGCCTGGGGCACCAGCGGCCAGTCGCTTCTTGGTCGCGGAAGAGGCGCAGATGCCAGCGGCATCATCGCCGGGATGAAGATCGGCGCGAACCTCGCCGGCATGCATCAGAACCTGTCCTACGCCGTCAGCTTCCATATTCCGTCGCGCGTCGCAACGCCCGACAGCTACACCGACATGTATCCCGGCCACCCGACCTTCGCGGAGCGCGGCTCCGTCGGGTTCACCATGGGTGCGGCCGCGATGGAGCACGCCATTGCGGTGAACCAGGTCGGCAAGCGGTTCTTCAACGACATGGACCTTCGCCGGAACCACTCCTCGGCGACCTTCCCCGGCGGGACGGTGACGCCGGCCAGCGGTGTCGCCATCAAGCAGGCTGACTGGCGCAACTGCAGCCGGGACTTCATCCGCGGCATGTACCAGAAGTTCGGTGGCATCGATGCCGCTCTGCAGATCAACGAGGGCTCGACCGCTCCGGACTTCCATGCGGGTCCGATCTGGGCGATCTTCGACCAGGCCGGCGCCGAGCGCGCCGACATCCTCAAGTTCTTCCGGTACCCCTTCGTGTCCGACAACGGTTACTTCTTGCAGGCCGAGACGCTCGAGGAACTGGCCGACAAGATCCACGCCGAGCACCCGTACCAGCGTGTGCCGATGCCGCATCTCCGCCACACGGTCGATACCTGGAACACCTACGTCGATGCCGGTGCCGATCCTGAGTTCGGCCGCGGACCGGATGCCCCCATGCACCGCATCGGGACGCCGCCCTTCTACGCCGCCGCCATCGTGCCCGTGTGGCACGACTCCTATGGTGGGCTCCGCATCAACGGCAAGTGCCAGGTCGTCGACATGGAAGGCCATGCGATCCCGGGCCTCTACTCGGGCTGCGAGGCCAGCGGTGGTGGCAACCAGCATGGCCTCGGACGCGGCCTGGTGCACGGCTACATCGCCGGCACCAACGTCGTCACGGAGCCGACGGGCTAGTCGACTTCTACCGGGCCCCCGACGGGGCGAGCCAACAGAAAGCCGATGGGGCGCCAGCAGGCGCCCCATTGGTCCCCATGAGTTGCTGGCAGATCAAGGTCCATGATCTTCAAGAGAAATCGTACCGGGCAGGCCGCGACTCGCGAGTCGGCGACAGACGCGGAGCCGGCCAGCCCGGCAGCGGGTTCCATTGGCCTCTCGATCCGTGCGCGGGCCGGCCTCGCCGGCCGCAGGATACCGATGGTCGGCACGGCATCCTGCGATCCTCCCTGCGATCTCACCGGTCACACCCTCATCGTTCTGGATGACGGAGGGGTGCCTGTAGCGCGCGCGACGTTTGCGAGCTTCGCCGAGGACCTCAACGTCACGGCAGAGTTCGACGTGGAGGCACCGGCGCGAGCGGGGATCCTGACCTGGCAGGCGGTACTCCCCGAGACGACCGCCAACGGAACCCATTATCCCGAAGCGCGAGCCGCATTTCCGGTCGAGGTCAAGGCGCATGCTTCCCACGTGACTGTGTGGGACGTTCCGTCGATCGTCTCGATCGGGGAAACGTTCAGGGTCAAGGTCGGCGTAAAGTGTGCGGCCGGCTGCGATCTCGGCGGTCGCGAACTCCATGTCGCCGATGGCAGCGGTTTCGTGAGGGGATCAAGCCCGCTGCTGCCGCAGCCGTGGCCGCGAACGGCAGCGACGTATTACTGCGAGATCGTGGCGCAAGCTCCGGATGATCCGGGTGCCTACACCTGGACCGCAAGGTCGCCGGTCACCGAATCCGGGTTGCCCCATCTGGAGGGGACATCGTCCTTCGGGATCCATGTCGTTCCTCCGCCGGAATGCACCGTCGAGGTGGAGGCGATCGACGCGAAGAAGGGCACCCCGGTCGAGGGAGCCCTCGTGGTTCTGCATCCCTACCGCGCACATACGGGCGCGAACGGTATCGCCACGATGAGGGTCCGACGTGGCGAATACTCAATTCTCGTGTCGAAGACGAAGTTCGACCAGATGGCAAGAACCGTTGAGATCAACGGCGATTTCGCAACACGCGTGTCCCTGGTCGAAGAAGCTGCCGAGCGGGACGTCGCGGATCTGTACGGCTAGCGCCGGGCTGGTTGATTCCATTGCTGCGGCTTTTAGATTCTGGGACCGAGTAACGTCGTTTCGCCATTCTGGGACGAGTGAGAAGGAGAGCGAGCATGAAGACGAAGATGGAACGGGGCTGGTCCCGCCGCCGCTCGGGCGCGCTGATCGCGGCGGCCGGCATCGCCGCCTTCGGCGCTGCCGCCGTTCCACTGTCAACCAGCGCCCAGCCAGTGGCGCTGGACGCTCGCTACACGATGGAGCAGGCCGCCCGTGGATGGCAGACGTTCTTCAACAACTGCGCGGGTTGCCACGGGCGCGAAGTCCCGATCAGGTTCATGACCTACCCTGACGCCCAGAGCTTCTTCACTTACATCTCCGAGAACATGCCTTACGACGGAGGGACGAGGCTCCCACCCACCGACTACGTCGATATCACCGCTCTGGTCATGAACTGGGTCGGCTTCCCCGCGGGCGACACCGAACTGCTGCCGGATGCGGCCGTTCTGTCGCTCATCGTGCCGGCGACGGCTCCCGGCCCCGCAGAGGTGTTCACGCCTGGTCCGATCGCCGCGGCGGTCGCCGAGGTCGTTGTGGGGGGCGCTGTCGCCCACAATGAAGGCCAGGCGGAGCAGGGGATGCGCACCTTCACGCTTAGCTGCGGCGGCTGTCACAGCGGCACGGCCACGCTCGGTGCCTTCGTCGCCAACTATGCAGACGCTGGCGCATTCTACACGCGGATATCATCCACCATGCCCGCTGATGCTCCGGCAAGCCTCTCGCCGGACGCCTACGCCAGCATCGTGGCCTACATGATGCGGCTGAACGGATTCCCCGCGGGCGGAGAAGCGCTTGCCGTTGATCCGGCGGCGCTGGCCGCCATCGTTCCCCTGCCGCTGCCCGCCGGTGGCATCTGATACGGTCGCGCGGGCAGCTCCGGCCGTGACGGCGTCAGCCCTTCCGGTCGGGGCAGGAACGGCGGGCGCCCGACCGTCACGCGCCGAGGCAGAGGCGGCTGTGCGCACCCTCATTCGATGGGCCGGCGACGACCCGGGTCGGCCTGGTCTGCTCGACACGCCCGATCGCGTGCTTCGCTCCTTCGACGAAGCGTATTCCGGCTATGGCCAGGATCCGAGGCGCCTCCTCGAGGCGTCGTCGACCGAAGCACTCGATCAGGACCTCGTGGTCGTCAGGGGCATCCGCTTTGCCAGCCGTTTCGACGAGAACATGGTTCCGCTGATCGGCGATGCGCTGGTGGCCTACCTGCCGGCGCGGCGCGCATTGGACGCATCCGCGCTGGGGGCTGCCGTCGACGTGCTGTCCCACCGGCTGCAGAACCCGAACGCGATGGCGACTCTCCTTGCTGCCGCGATCGATGATTCGATCAGGCCGCTTGGGGCGGTCGTTCTCATCCGCAGTGTCAGGGTCGCCGCGATGATGTCGCCGGGCTCGACTGAAGCGGCAATCAAGTTGGATGCAGCCTACACCGGGACGCTGCGCAGGCCGTCGCCGTGGCACGAGCGGCTGTCATCCTTAATACGGAAAGAGCCGCCGATCAGAATCGGTCCCGGCGGTGAAACGCGACACGGCTGCCTGGCGTAGAACTGATGGCGAAGCATGATTCCGTGGAGGGAGGATCCGTAATGACCGTTGGACGAGACGAACGTGGACCTGCGGAGCGGGAACTCTCGCTCGGATTGATCGGCGGGCTGTCGATCTGGCACTGGCTTATCGTCCTGATCGTGGTCGTGCTGCTTTTCGGACGCGGCAAGATCTCCTCTGTCATGGGCGATTTCGCAAAGGGGATCAAAAGCTTCAAGAAAAACCTGGCGGACGACGAGCCTACTGCGGCAATCGCCCCGGCGGACCGCGCGGCGACCGCAGCTTCGATGGATCCTGTCCGTGAGAAGCAGCCGACGCAGCCCGGCTGACGGTCGCGCGAGCGCTGATCCTCGAATGTGTCGTCCCTCCCGCGCGCCGCCCGGGACGGATCGACGAACCGACGGGCGAAGATGATCCGATAGCGGTCGCCGCGCGGGTGCGCATGACGCTATTTCGAGAGGCCCCGTGTCGCGAGGCCGATCGTCTCGAGGGCGACGGGATCCGCGACGGACAGCGTCTTGTGCTGGAGATGCATGATCCCGCTGTCGCGGTAGTCGGCCATGACCCGGCTGACGTGGATTTCGCTCATGCCGACGACGGCGGCGATGTCCTGCCGCCTCATGGGGAAGGGGTAACGCGCCTTGCGAACCGGCAGTTCGCCAAGCCGGCTGAGAATGGACAGCACCAGGTAGGCTAGCCGCTCGCGTCCCGATCCCAGCCCTATGACCGAGAGCAGCGTCGCGAAAGCCTTGCCCTCATCCCATGTGCCGTCCCGCAGAGCAGCGCCGAGATCCGGGCGTCTCGTGAGGAGGTCGTCGAGATCCCGCTCCTTGACCGAAAAGAGAGTGATCGGGGTGATGGCGTTCAAGGACAGTCCCGAGAACGTACGGGTCCGGAATATGTGAGAGCAAAGATCGCCCGGGAGCATGATACGCAAGATCTGGCGCCCGAAACCTGTTGTAATAGAGAGCGCTGCCCAGCCTTCACACAGTATACAAAGTCCACCCTCGGACAAGTGTACGGGAGATATGCTGGCGCCTGCCTCCAATTCGTAGCGGACGCCGTTCGTCTCATCCATTATGCTCCGATTCAGCATTCTCCAGGGAGCTGAAGAATTGCAGAAGAGCGCGCCGCGTACTGCACAAGAATCGCACGGCGGTCGACGGGATGAGACTGGTATCGGGTCAGTCAAGCGCTGTTCCTCACGCAATCGCTGCCAATAGTGGACCAGTTCCGTACTGAGGAAGTAAAGCGACGATCTGTCGCTGGATTACT
>CAXNGA010000169.1:0-5233 GCA_964201375.1 Kaistiaceae bacterium | reverse complement strand
CACTCCGTCGTCGACCTTCAGGCCGCTATCAACCGCTTCATAACCGAGCACAATCAGGAGCCGCGCCCGTTCGTCTGGAGGGCCGATCCCGACGAGATCATCGCCGCCGTCAGACGCGGGCACCAAACGTTGAAATCAATCCACTAGGGGCGAGGGTCGCCTAGTTCGCGGCGGTGCCGTGGTCGCCGGGGCGCTCTACCTTGGCGTCGATGATCTCGCCCCGGATGGTGTCGTCGTCGGCCGCTTCCTCGCGGACGATCTCGACCTTCACCTTCGCGACGATGGCCGCCAGCGCGCCGAGTGCGGCAAGCCATGGCGCCGCCAGAATGAGCAGGCCGCCACCGACGACGCCGCCGGTGACGGGCAGCTCGAGGAAGGGCTGCGCCCCGTCGGCCGTCTTCACGCGGACCCGGCGCACATTGCCCTCGGCTACCAGTTCCTTGATGCGCTCGAAGAGCTGCGTCCCGGCGAGTTCGATCTCCTCCGTCCAGGTGCGGCGGGGGCCTTCGTGGTTTTCCATCGTCCGTCCTCTCCAGTTTGCTACGCCGAACGAACGGCGTGACGCTCATATGGTCTCGTCCGCGCGCTGCGGGAGATGCGGCAGATCAAAATTTGTGTCGTCAGGTCGATCATGCGCCAGCAGCGAATTGCTGCCGGCATGCACGGTCTCGCAATGGCTGAATCCAAAGCCTCCGGCTAGGATTGCAGTTGGGGTCGAGGGGGATGCTGGGCCGATGTCGGCATTCGGGAAAGTCCGGAAGTTCTACGAGGACAACCTCTCGGTCGGCGATCGCCTCGGCGAGTCGATCTACGCGGTGTGGATGGGCGTCGTCTCGATCGGCCTGATCAACGCCGAGGCCACGATCACGCCCGATCTCATCACGGAGGTCGTGCTGATCGCCTTCGGCGTCAACCTCGTCTGGGGCATCATCGATGGCGTGACGGTGATGCTGACCAACGTGATGGACCGGCGCGAACGCGACATCCTTGCCTTCGATCTCCGCAGCCATCGGGAAAGCCAACTCGCGCGGGCCGAGGCGATGGCCAACCTCGACGAGACCATCGTCGGGGTGCTGCCGGAGGAGGAACGGCGGCGGATCGTCGACCTCATCGCCGCGGGTCCAGCGGGATCCGACCCGCGCCGGAAGCCCTCACACGCCACGCGGCGCGACTGGGGCTACGCGCTGTCGATCGTCATGATCGACGTGCTCCTCGTGGCGCCGCTCGTTCTCCCGCTCGTCCTGATTGCGGACGTCGACACCGCCATCTTCGTGTCACGGATCATCGCGGTGACGGCGTTCGCAGCGCTCGGGGCCGCCTATGCGCGGAACCTCGGCCGCCGGCCCGTCATGGCGGCGCTCGCGCTCGGCGCGCTGGGCTACACGCTCTTCACCCTGGCCTATGGAGCCGGCTGGTAGCTACGGCGTCTCGCGGCACGATACCGGGATCGTCTCCCCGCCCGGCCCGGTCAGGTCGTAGAAGTCCGTGCCGTCGCCATGCGACCACCAGATGTACCGGTCGCCGGCATAGCGCGCGCCGGACGCGTAAAACACGTTTGCCGCTATGACGAGGTTGTCGCCCATGTGCAGCACGGCGAGCGAGATGCCGCCGGCATTGATGTAGTCGACCGTTACCGCCAGCTTCCCGCAGACATAGGACCTCGTCGCCACGTCGACCGGCACCGGAACCGGAATGACGATCTGGTTGCCCCCCGCCACGGCGCCGCCCGGTGCCGCCAGGACCACCGCCGGGACGCCCGCCTCGTCGAGCAGCGTCATCTCGTTGCCGGCCGCCTCGAAGCGGACGACACGCTCCAGCGCGGCAAAGAAGGCGGTCTCCTGCGCCATGATGCCATCGCCGCCGCAGAACATGCGCGTCGATCCGATCGCCCCGAAGGTTATGGCAGCGCCATCCACGGTGACCGCGCCGAAGAACCGGTTGCAGCCGCCCGTTCCGCCGATGCCGCCTTCATCAATGGCGAGCGTCACCTCGCCGGTCACCGGGTCGCCCGCGATGGCGGTGACGGTCCAGTCGCCATAGGGCGCGGCAGCATTGGCGGCGGCAGGTGCCGCAAGAAGGGTGGCCAGGAGGAGGAGGGGCAGGCGCATGGATCAGCCTCGGACATGGTGGCGGCGGAGACGGAGGGCAAACCCGACCATCATGACCCCTACGATGATGGCGTAGATGCCGATGGCCAGGAGGATCGCAAGCGCGCCGCCGCCCGGGAAGGTGATGACGTAGATCCCGAACAGGACCGACAGCACCCCGCCGAGGATCAGCAGCCATTCGTTGTC
This sequence comes from Kaistiaceae bacterium, assembly GCA_964201375.1. Classification (GTDB taxonomy): domain Bacteria; phylum Pseudomonadota; class Alphaproteobacteria; order Rhizobiales; family Kaistiaceae; genus JADLGL01. The sequence continues at coordinate 2,939 of CAXNGA010000169.1, read as the reverse complement.
GATCTCGCGCCGGATCGCGATGGCGCCCATGATCTCGAAGACGCCGCGGACGACGAGCCACGCGCCGATGAAGACGAGGAGAACCAGCGTCGTCGCACCCGGGTTGAAGGCTGCGACGAGGCCTGCAGCCACACCCGCAAGGCCGACCACGATGAGCCACCAGCGCGGCATCATCGTTCCGCCGGTGACGCCTGCGGCGACGGAGAACACGCCGTCCACGATCGCGAAGGCGGCGAACAGCCAGATCAGCGTCGCGAGCGCCATGCCCGGCCAGGCGATGCAGATGACGCCGAACAGGATGGCGAGGACGCCGCGAAGGGCGATCAGGCCCCAGTTGCGGGCAAGGGGCGTCAGGAGGGGCGAGCGAAGGCCCATTGGCGAGGGATTTGCGAACGCCATCTTGCTGCTCCGTGCGGCTGCCGGACGTCTGCGTTCAACGCTAGCACAAAATCCGGTCGCGATGAACGGGCGTGCCCCTTTCGGGGAGCGTGGGCCCCGCTACAATCCCCACAGGAGGCGCCCATGGCACGACTGGCTTCACGCTACGAGGAACGCCACGCTTCGGTCCTGCTGCCGGCCGTAGGGATGGCACTGGCGGTCGTCGCGCTCGCCGGCGCCGCCTTTGCCAGCGAGGACGACCCTCCGCTGTACGTCCTCGCCTTCATCCTCGCGGGCGGCTGCGCGATCGTCCTCACCTTCTCCTCCCTCACGGTGATGGTGGGCGGTACCCTGCTGGAGTGGCATTTTCGCTTCGGCTTCTGGCGAAAGCGGATCCTGCTGGCGGACATCGTCTCGGTCGAGCCGCGGCGCATGTCGTGGGTCTACGGCCTCGGCATCAGGCGCACGCCGGAGGGCTGGTACTACGCCGTCAGGGGCAGGGACGCGGTCGCGGTGACGACAAGGAACGGCCGCTCGGTCATCCTGGGCAGCCCGACACCCACGCGCCTGGCCGAAGCGATCCGGCAGCGCCTGCCGCAGCGGCCGGGGCCGACCATCGACCTGGCGCCAGCGAGCTAGAACTCCCCGGTCTTGTCCATCGTGACCGTCGCGCGGTTGCCGCGTCGCCCGAGCGCAACGCGCATCCGGACCTCGTCCCGCAGGCCCTCGGCGACGGCGCCGATCTGCCAGTCCCGCTCAAGAGCGACCTTTGCGAGCGAAGCCGCGGGGTCGGCGGCCGCGATGGCGCGGAGGGCATAGTAGGCTGCCCCGAACGCGTGCTGCGTGACGTGAGCTGTGGCCACGGCCTGACCCGCAGCGTGGGCCGCGAGCGCCGCCGGGGAGCCGGCCCGGACCAGCTTCGCCGCCGCATGCGCGCCGAGCGAGGCGCCGCGGATCGTCCGCATGGCGAACACTCCGCTGATCACCCATTCGCGGAGCGTGTCGACAGCGTAGCGCGCCCGATCGTCACCCGGCAGGTCGGCCGTCACGTAGGGCAGCACGCGCTCGGCGCAGTCGGCCGCCCACACCGCGAGCCGGACCTGATCCTCGCGGGCGTAACGCTTCATCGGCGCGCCGGGACGAAGGCGACCCCTCCGTCAGGCCGTCTTCTTGCCCCGGCTCACCGCCGCGATGCCGGTGCGGCAGACTTCGACGAGGCCGAGCGGGCCCATGATGGCGATGAACTGGTCGACCTTGGCGGGCTTCCCGGTCAACTCGAACACGAAGTGATCGACGTTGGCGTCGATGACGCCGGCGCGGAACACCTGGGCGAGGCGGAGCGCCTCGTTGCGCTGGTCGCCGGTGCCGACGACCTTGACCAGAGCGAGTTCGCGCTCGAGCGAGCCGCCCTCGGCGGTGAGGTCGCGCACGGTGTGGACCGGGACCATCCGCGAAAGCTGCGCCTTGATCTGCTCGATCACCGTCGCCTGGCCGGTCGTGACGATCGTGATGCGCGAGACGTGCGCGGCGTGCTCCGTCTCCGAGACCGTCAGGCTGTCGATGTTGTAGCCGCGGCCGGAGAACAGGCCGATGACCCGGGCAAGGACGCCCGGCTCGTTGTCGACCACGATCGAAAGCGTGTGGCGCTCGAGCGGCGGCTTGGCCGGCTGGAGAAAGGACTGGGTCGGCGGGGAGTTCATCACTGGGCGTCCGGTTTGGATGGGGCAGGGCCGTTGTGCTCGGCTTGGCTGCCGAGTGGGCGCAGCCGGATCGCTCCGGCGACGGGGACGATGGCAAGGGGAAGGACGAGGTGGGACCAGTCGAATCCGACGCGGAGGCGGTCGACCGCCTCCACCACGACGCGGGCGAAGATCACGATCAGCAGGATGACGAACGTGCCGCGCATCGACGGCTTTGCGGCCGGCTCAGCCATCCTCGTCGTCTTCCAGGGCGTCGCCCATCGTGTAGCGGTGCCCGTCGGCGTCGACGATCATGCGGAGCTGGAAGCGGCCGATCGCGTCGATTCTGGGCGAGGCGTTGCCGATCAGCCTGTCGGCGTATTCCTCCGCCTGGTCGAAGCGGCCGATGCGGCGAAGGGCGTCGACGATCTGGAGCGTCCAGTCGGTCGCCTCCTTCGCGTCGGGATCGACGGCAAGGGCTGCCCCCAGGAACTCTGCGGCCATCGCGCGGTATTCGCTCGCCTGGGGATCTCCACGGTCCTCGGCATCCCACGCCGCGCACAGCATCCGATAGCCCGCGAGGCCCGGCCGGTTCTGTTCCCGGTCGATGAACGCGCGGCGCTCGAAGCGATTGGCGAGCGCGTCCGGGCCACCACGACGCGACACGAGTCCCGTCCAGTTGCCCTCCGCGAACGGTCCCCGGATCGCGTCCTTCTCGGCCTCGCTCGCCTTCGATAGGTCGGCCGCGACGAAGCCGCAGGACGGACAGTCCTGCAGCCACACGCGCATAGTGCTCCGGCGCATCTCCGGCGGACGCAGGTCGAGATCCGGCCAGCCGAACGACGTGGTGCCCGCGAGCTTCTCCTGCTCGCTCGTCGCGCC
>CAXNGA010000168.1:0-5250 GCA_964201375.1 Kaistiaceae bacterium | reverse complement strand
GCATTGCGGTCTCGGAGGATCGCCTCGAGACGAAGGCGATCCGATGGGCTCAGCGTGATGGCAATCCCGGGGCGCATGCCCCAGACTCGCATGCCCCAAACCTAACGGGAATCCCTCACGGACTCACCCGTCGGACTTCATCCACTAGGTCGAGTCCTTCTGGTCGATCGTGTGCGGCAGGGTTGGCTCGTGGCAGCGGCAGCCGCCGCTGCAGGAGTGTCGGAGCGGACCGCTTACAAGTGGCTGGCTCGCCAGCGCTCGGGTGGCACGGCGGCACTGCAGGATCGCAGCTCTGCTCCCGGCCCTTCGGCGCGGCGACTGGGTCCGACCCTTTTGGCGGAGATCGAGCGGCAGCGCCGGCTTCGCCTGACCGGTCCGGCCATCGCCCATGCCCTTGGCCTGCCGCGCTCGACCGTGGGTGCGGTGCTGCGCCGGCTCGGCCTGGGCCGTCTGGCTGCCCTCGAACCGAAGGCTCCCATCGTCCGCTACCAGCGTGACCTGCCGGGCGAGCTCATCCACATCGACACCAAGAAGCTCGGGCGGTTCGACGGCGTCGGCCATCGCGTCACCGGCCACCACACCGGCATGAACCGGAGCCGGGGCAGCGGCTGGGAGGTTCTCCACGTCGCCATCGACGACGCTTCCCGCCTCGCCTACACCGAACTCATGCCCGACGAGAAGAAGGAGAGCGCCTGCGCCTTCCTCGACCGCGCCATCGGCTTCTTCCTTGCCCATGGCGCCGCCGTTCAGCGGGTGATGACGGACAACGGCTCGGCCTATCGCAGCCATGCCTTCCGAACGCGGCTCACCGACGCCGGCCTCCGCCACATCCGGACAAGACCCTACACGCCGCGCACCAACGGCAAGGCCGAGCGCTTCATCCAGACCAGCCTGAGGGAATGGGCCTACGCGAGACCCTTCCCCTCATCCGCCGAGCGAGGCCTCGCCCTCGCCCCATGGATCCACGCCTACAACACAAGGCGACCTCACTCAGCCATCGCCAACCAAACCCCATGGCTCAGGCTGAACAACCTTCTTGGAAACGACAGCTAGCCTTCCTGCGGCGCCGGCCGGAGCGGGCGGGCGCCGCAGCACTGGCGGGAGAGAATCCAGTGCGGAAGGAACCGATGCTTCAGCCCGGCCGGCCTGGTGCGCTGAGGCCTTGGCTTCTCGACCGCCCTCTGGCACCCGCGCCCAGCCGTGACATCACGCGGCGGCCGGAGAAGGCGATCATCCAGAGCACGAGCGGGAGCGTGGTCAGGAGCTGCGCCCCGCCCTGGCCGATCGCGTCGAAGAGAAGCGGGTTTGCGAAGGCCCAGAGCAGCAGGAACGTGATGCTGAGGCCGATGGCGAAGTAGGACGATGTCCGCAAGGCGCCCCGCATCGACCACGACAGGGCCAGCGGCAGCAGCAGGTGACCGGCATAGTAAAGGCCTGCGAACACCGCGTGGACGTGCCGATCGACCCCGACATGAACCACCGCCGCGCCGATCATGCCGGCCCCGGCGAGGAAGCAGAGGGCGGCAATCAGCCCGCTGCGATCATCGCGAAGAATCCAGCCGGCCAGCAGGGTGAACGAGCCGACCAGGATCAGGGCGCCGTTGAAAACCAGCGCCGTCGCCGGGTGTTCGCCGAACTGGCTGAGATTGTGGCTGTCGAGGAGGAACGACGACCGGCTGATGCAGATCGCGACTGCCACGATGAAGGTCGCCGAACCGGCCAGCAGGAGCAGGCCTGCGTTGCCCGAAGCCGTCAGTGACGTTTCGCCCCGTCTCGACACCACGAACTCCAGCGGCTCTCCGAATAGGTATGTGCCGGACATGTACGCAGGAACCGGTGTCACTCACGCAACGCAACGCAGCGCGTGCGGTTCCCGTCGCACCAGAATAGCGCAGCCGGCGGCGTTTGCACAAAGCGGCCGACGCATCCGTCCATCCCGCCGCGCGGGAAGCCTTCAGTCGAGGTACCTCGCCACCAGATGCTGATGATGCGCCACGCCCGACAGCCTTTCGCCGGACGCCGCCGCGATCAGTTCGGCGCGGTCGAGAAGGCAGCCGCGGGCGTGGATGGCGGGGCGCATGAAGCGCAGCAGCGGGCCGAAATCACCACGCTCGAGCGCGGGCCAGGTTTCCGGATCCGCGGTTCGCGCCGCTGCGACGAGCTGGGCAGCCGTCATCGCGCCGACGAGATAGGTCGGGAAATAGCCCCAGAGTCCGGCATACCAGTGGATGTCCTGCAGGCACCCTCTCCGGTCGTCCGGCACGTCCAGGCCCAGGAAGGACTTCACCCCGGCATTGAACGCGGCCGGCAGGTCGTCGAGCGCAAGGTCGCCGCCGATCACCGCCTTCTCGATCCCGTACCGGAGCATGACGTGCGCCGGGTAAGTCACCTCGTCCGCCTCGACGCGGATGAAGCCCGGCTCGACCTCGATGGCGGTTCGGTGGAGGTTCTCCGCCGTCCATTCCGGGCCGGAGACGCCGAACGTATCGCGTGCGAGGGGCGCGAGATGGCGGGAGAACTCCGCGCTCCGCGCCGCCTGCATCTCGAAGGCGAGCGACTGGCTCTCGTGGACGCTCATGCCGCGTGATTCGCCCACCGGCTGGCCGCGCCACGCCTCGGGCCGGCCCTGCTCGTACACGGCATGGCCGCCCTCATGGATGGTTCCCATCAGGGCGGAGAAGAAGTCGTTCTCGCGGTAGCGCGTGGTGATGCGCACGTCGCCCGATGCGCCGCCCGTGAATGGGTGCGCCGATACGTCGAGCCGGCCATGCTCGAAGTCGAAGCCGAGCGATTTGAGAATCTTCCGGCCGAGCGCTTCCTGCACGGCGATCGGGAAGTGGCCCGAGACCGGGAGGGCCGGCCGGCCCGCCTGCCTGTCGACGGCGGTGGCGATGAGGTCGGGCAGCGTCTTCCGGAGCGGCGCAAACAGGCGGTCGACCTCGTCTTCGGTCGAGCCGAGGTCGAACGCGTCGAGGAGCGCATCGTAGGGAGCAAGGCCGAGGGCATCGCCGAGCGCCTGGGCCACGGCGCGGCGGGTGACGATCACCTCGGCAAGCAGCGGCTTCACGCCGGCGAAATCGTTGGCCGGCCGCGCAGTTTCCCAGGCGTGCTGGCATGCGGCGGCCGCGCGCGAACTCGCCTCTACGAGGTCCGCCGGGATGGCGACGGCGCGCCGATGGCGGCGGCGCATCTCGCGCAGATTGGCGCGCTGCCAGTCGTCCAGGGTCGCATCGTCGCCTGCGGCCTCGCCGAGGAGGTCACCCATCCGCTCATCGACGATGAGCTCGTGCGACAGCACTTTCAGCGCGGCAAGCTGGTCGGACCGTCCGGCCATCGCGCCGCGCGGCATCATCGTCTGCGCGTCCCAGTCGAGGATGCCGAGTGCGTCCTCGACGGCGGCGATGCGGCCGAATCGCGTTTCAAGCTGCCTGTAGGCGGTCATGCGCATTCCATCCGGCGGTTGCCGCGCCTGCGGCCGCCTGGCACTGGCCGCCTGGACCCGACAGGAATTGCGCGGCGTTCGGGCTCGCCGGTTGATGAACCGCGAAGAACCGGAGTGCAATGACCTTCTGGCGAGCCGAGCCAGCAGCACAGTGAAGCGCTCCCCCCGAGGGGGCGCATTGCGTCCTTCGGGGCGATTGATCGAAACCGCCTCTAGGCGACCTTGCGATCGCCCTCGGCCGGGCGGAAGAACAGGACCTGCGAGATCATCGCCTTCACGGCGTCGGGATCGTAGGGCTTCGAGATCAGGAAGGTTGGCTCCGGTCGCACGCCGGTGAGAAGGCGCTCCGGGAAAGCGGTGATGAACACCACCGGCGGCGAGCACGCTTCCAGGATCTCCTTCACGGCATTGATGCCGGAGGAGCCATCGGCGAGCTGGACATCGGCAAGCACCAGTTCCGGCCGGCTATTCTGGATAGCCGCGATCGCTTCGCGGTGCGTGCGGGCGATGTGCATCACCTCGTGGCCGAGGCTCTTCACCAGGCGCTCGATGTCGAGTGCGATGAGCGGCTCGTCCTCGATGATGAGGACGCGGCTCTTGAGCTGGGCCGCGATGTCGGCGTTGGCGAGCTCGAGCTGGCGCTCGATCTCCGCCTCGTCGGTACCAAGGATTTCCGCCGTCTGCGGCGTGGTGAAGCCTTCAAGGACACGAAGAAGGAACACCAGGCGCTCGCGGGGGACGAGCGCGGCAAGGCGTCGGTCCGCATTCATTTCCGAGGCGGGAGCGGGCCCATCCGACCGGCCGTTGATGTCGAGCGTCCCCCAGAGACGGCAGAACAGGGCGTAAAGCGAAACCGTGATGTCGCTCTTCCTGGGCAGGGCGGTCGGATCACCGACGATGGCCTCCAGGACTGCTGCAACATAGGCGTCGCCGCTTGCCTGACTGCCGGTGAGCGCGCGGCCGAACCGGCGCAGGTGCGGAATACGTACGACGACCTGTTCAGCCAAAGCCATGAATCCGCCTCCCCGATGCTTCCTGCCACCCCCTCATGGACGCCCGCATGCGGAGGAACCTTGTCCCCCAATCGCCGGGCCGTGTCGAGCGGCTTGGTCTGAAGGTCAACGCCGCCGGGCGCACAAGGTTCCCGGCCTGGCTGCCGTGCCGCCCGCAGGCGGCGCGCCCGTCATGGATGCCGGCCTATCCGGCGGGCGTTGCGGGAGCCGGGTTCGCCGGAGCCGGGTTGGCCAGCGGATCTGCAGGGGTGAGGTCGATCGCCGGCGGCACGGTTTCGGCGGGCTGCTCCTGAATCTGGCCCGGCGGCGGCAGGTCTTCGGTGTTGCTCCAGATCATCGTGCCGATGAGATAGATCGCGGCGAGCGCGAGGCCGCCGATGAGGACGTACAGCACGGGACGACCGAGCGGACCCTGGCGCGACTCACGCGCGGTTTCCGACTGCATCGGGCGGCCGTACTGGTCGCGGTCGTTCCGGCTAGCTCGAGGATCGATGGCCATTGGTCGGGCTCCTTCGGTGGGTTCCCGGGTTTCGAAGCGTTCCGCCCGGGGGACGTGTCCCGGTCAACGGTGGTAGGTCGGATCGGTTCCGCCGTGGGTGCTGCCTGCTGAATAGTCCGTGCGTCCAGAAGTGCGCGCGGGCGACGCGCCGGCGTCACGGGCCGATCTATGAGGCATCTCCACAGCGCGACATCGTACCCGGCAGTGAGTTTGTGTGGAACTCGCCGCCTCCTCTTGTGTTTCCCTGCTTCGAAGGGGCAAGAAAAAGGGTTTTCGTCATGCAGAAGCCGCAGCTA
>CAXNGA010000167.1:0-5262 GCA_964201375.1 Kaistiaceae bacterium | reverse complement strand
GACGCGCTCGAGCGCGACCTCCATCGCCTGCGTCAGCGGCGCCAGCAGCGCGTCCTTCTTCTGCAGCAGGTGCAGCGCCGCCCGTCGCGCCGAGCGCGGCCCGAGGCCCGGCAGCTTGGCGAGCAGCTGGATCAGCCGCTCGATCTCGGGTCCGGCGACGGGGCGCGCGTTCATGATCAGACGATGAGCGCCAGGAGGAAGACGATCACTGTCGCCACCGCGGCAAGGAGCGCTGAACGCCGGATCAGTTCGGCGGCCCTCGCCCGGTCCGCCAGCCGCGCCGCCTCGGCGCCGACGCTCGCCGTCGTGCCGCGCTGGGCGAAGTTGAACAGCCCGTGCCGGCCGAAATGGACGCAGAAGCGCGACCGCGCCTGGATCAGCGCGATCGCGCTGCCGAAGGCCGGGAAGAACAGGAGGAGATACCATCCCGCCCCGGCGCCGATCGACCACAGGCCGATGGCGCAGGCCGCCGTGAACGCGACGCCCATGAGCCCGAGCCGCAGGCGGAGGCGCGTCTCGTCCGCGCCGATGTTGCAGACGCCGGGAATGTACTCGGTCGAGATGGCCATGCGGATCGGCGCCTAACGTTCGGACGGAGTGCTGGCACGGACGAGATGCCCCCTCGCCCCGCGCAGCGGGGAGAGGGTCGGGGTGAGGGGCAAGCGGCCTCTCGGATCACCAGGGCGCTGCGGTTGGGGGAAAGCCCCGCGCACGGTCGCGGACGCCCAGGACTGACCTGCCTTCACCTCGCCCCATCGGGGATAGGTCGGATCGAGTCGCGCAGCGCATCGATCCGGGTGAGGGGGGGCCAACGCATCATTTCTGGCTCGCTCGGCTCCGCGAAAATGCGCTGCCCGTCGTTGGAGTGTTACCATTGGCGGTGGCCCCCCCTCACCCGCTCCGCCGCGCTGCGCGCCGCGGATCGACCTATCCCCGATGGGGCGAGGTGAAGGATGACGGCGAGCGGGGACGGCTGGGGCGACACTCCGGGAAAACCCTAGAACGGCAGCTTCATGCCGGGCGGCAGAGACAGGCCGCCGGTGAGCTGCTGCGCCATCTCGGCCGTCCGCGCATCGAGCTTCTGCCGCGCATCATTGTGAGCGGCGACGATGAGATCCTCGAGGATCTCCGCCTCGTCGCTCTTCAGCAGCGACGGATCGACGCGGAGGCCCTTCATCTCGCCCTTGCCGGCGAGCGTGACCGAGACGAGGCCGCCGCCGGAGGTTCCCAGAACTTCGAGCGCGGCGATCTTCTCCTGGACCTCCTGCATCTTCGATTGCAGTTCCCTGGCCTGCTTCATCATGCCCATGAGATCGCGCATCGGTTCTCCCTTGCTCCCGCCCGGCCCGTTCAGTCTTCGTCGTCTTCGTAGGTTTCGATCGGCGCCGGCAGGTCGTCGGCTTCCGGCTCCGGCGGCGTCTCGCGCGGCTTCACGCGGATGTCCACGATCTCCGCCCCCGGAAAGTGCCGCATCACCGCAAGCACCGTCGGGTCGTTCCGCGCATCGCTCTCGACCCTGGCCTTTGCCGCCGTCGCCTGCTCGTGCAGCGTGGGCTCCGCCTCGCCGTTTCCAACCGCGATCATCCAGCGTTCGCCCGTCCAGTCGGCGAGGCGCTTTCCGAGGTCGGTGAGGAAGCCGGGCGGCGCGTCGGGCGTGAGCGCGAGCTCGACCTGCGGCGGCTCGAAGCGGATCACCCTGATATAGCGCTCGATGCCGTGTTTCATCGGCAGGTCGCGGTTTTTCGTGGCCATCGCCGCGATGTCGGCAAAGGTCTTCGGCCGCTCGGCAGGCGCCGGCTGCGCGGCCGGCGTGGCGCGGCCCATCGGCGGGGTCGCTGGCGTGGGCGCCGGGGCGATCGCGGCTGACGAGGCGCGCATGGGGAGGGCCGACGATCGCATCCGCGGCGCTGCGTTCTCCACCATGCGCATCGCCGGCCCGGGATCGCCGCCCGCCGAAGCGGTGGCACGCGGCCCGCCGGAACCGGAGGACTGTGTGCCGCCGCCGCCGCCGGCCAGCGCGCCCGGCCCGCGCTCGGCGAGCATCTTCAGCGCCTCGTTGGGCGTCGGCAGGTCCGCGACATGAGCGATGCGCACGAGCACCATGTCGGCCGCCGCGAGCGGCCGCGGCGCGGTGCTCGCCTCCTCGATGCCCTTCAGCAGCATCTGCCAGCAGCGCGACAGGACGCGGATCGACAGCTTTTCGGCCAGCTCCGCGCCCCGCGTCCGTTCTTCCTCGGTCAGCGCCGGATCGTTCCCGGCGTCAGGCACGGTCTTCAGCCGGGTGACGAGGTGGGTGAAATTGGCAAGGTCCTGCAGCACGAGCTGCGGATCGGCGCCGGCGTCGTAGAGGTCGCGCAGCGTCGCGAGCGCCGATGTGGCATCACCGCGCATCACCTCGGCAAAAAGATCGATAGTCCTGGTCCGGTCGGCAAGGCCGAGGAGGGCGCGCATGGCGCCCGCCGTGATCGTCTCGTCCGCACCGCGATGGGCGATGGCCTGGTCGAGGAGCGACAGGGCGTCTCGCGCGGAGCCTTCCGCCGCGCGGGCGACGACGGCGAGCGCGTCGCGGTCGATCGCGACGTTCTCCTTCGCCGTGATGTCGGTGAGGAGCGAAACCAGCCGGTCCGCCTCGATGCGGCGGAGGTCGAAACGCTGGCAGCGCGATAGCACCGTCACCGGCACTTTTCGGATCTCGGTGGTCGCGAACACGAATTTCACATGCTCCGGCGGCTCCTCCAGCGTCTTGAGGAGGCCGTTGAACGCCTGGTTCGACAGCATGTGGACTTCGTCGATGATGTACACCTTGTACCGGGCGAGCGCCGGTTTGTAGCGCACCGCCTCGATGATCTCGCGCACGTCGCCGATGCCGGTATGCGAGGCCGCGTCCATCTCGATGACGTCGATGTGCCGCCCTTCCATGATGGCGGTGTCGTGCTCACCCGGCTGCGAGAAATCGACCGACGGCCGCTCGAACCCCGGCCGCGTGTAGTTGAGCGCGCGCGCCAGGATGCGTGCCGTCGTCGTCTTCCCGACGCCGCGGACACCGGTGAGCAGGAAAGCCTGCGCGATGCGGCCGGTGGCGAACGCATTGGTCAGCGTCCGCACCATCGGCTCCTGGCCGACGAGATCCTCGAACCGCTGCGGCCGGTACTTTCGCGCCAGCACCCGGTAGGGCGAGGCCGCTGTCTCGGCCGTGGGGGAGATGTCGTCCATAGGGCTGATGTAAGGGCTGCGGGGCGCGGAAGCCAACATTCCATCGCGCGGCGCGGGCGAGCGCAACGGGGAATGTCACGCGCCGCCAGGAGGTACGACCGGGAAAGTGCGACCCGGATCGTCCCCTCTCCCCGCCGGGCGGGGAGAGGCTTCAGCCCTTGCCGAGGCGAAGCCGAGGTTAGGGCTGGAGGTGAGGGGGGCTCGCCGCCAGAGGGGGACCGTGAGGCCCCCTCACCATTCTCGCTAGGTTCGCCTGCGGCTCACCAAGCTGCGAAGTCCTCTCCCCGCCCGGCGGGGAGAGGGGGGAGACATGTGTCACCGGCCGCGTGAGGACACGAATTCCCGACGCCCGGCGGAACTGGTTGGTGCCTGCGCCGGGGTGACGATCGGATGATGATCTGGAGGAGAGGTGGGAGGCTGGCACATGACCCGTGCCGGATTCGTTAGGGCTGCTTCCTTCCGGACCTGACCCGGTTGGCGAGCGGAACGTCCACAGCCAACCTCCCGCCGCACATATCGTCCGGGTGGCGCGGCAAAGCAAGGGTGAGGCGCACCTGCCGCGCGGCTTGAGAACCTGCCGTCCGTGAACTATAGTTCACAGCCGTGATCGAGATCCGGCAGACTGAGCGGTATGCCCGATGGTTCGGCGCGCTGCGGGACGTCAATGCCCGCGCTCGAATAGACGTCCGCATCAGGCGCCTGTCGCTCGGACAGACAGGCGATGCGAAGGTCGTCGGCGGGCGGCGTCAGCGAACTCCGGATCGACTACGGCCCGGGCTACCGCGTGTACTTTGCCCGCGTCGGCAGTGTGGTGGTCGTCCTGCTGTGCGGCGGTGACAAACGCCATCAGGACAAAGACATAGCAGTCGCACAGCGGCTGCTTGCCGAATTGAAGGAGTGAGCATCATGGTTCTGAAGACCGCGGCCTGGGACCCGGCCGAGCATCTCGACGGTCCGGAGGCGATCGCTGCCTACATTGCCGCAGCGATGGAAGAGGGTGACCCCGCCGTCATCGCTGCCGCCCTGGGCGATGTCGCCCGCGCCAAAGGGATGACGCTGGTCGCGCGCGAGGCAGGGGTGACACGCGAGGCCCTCTACAAGGCACTCAGCGAGGACGGCGATCCGCGACTGTCCACGCTTCTCGGCGTTGCCAGAGCGCTGGGCGTCAGGCTTACCGCGACGGCCGTGTGATGGCTAAGCGCCCGCGATCACGGGAGGTCGCGCGCCACGACTGGAAGTGGAGGAGCTCGTCGTCGGCCGACTGCGCATCCTCGACGACGTCAGACGCCTGACCGGTGATGAATCACTCGCGCGCCAGAGCCCGCCCCCCCACCTCGCCTTGACAAACCCCAGCCGCCGACCCGCAATCGCCCGGTGGGGGATCGACGCTGCCGGCCTGCCGGTGCGGGGAGGGGCGATGAAGGAATCGGTGGGACGGGCGCAGACGATCCGCGCCGTGGAGCCGGCGCGCTGGAACAGGACGCTGTTCGAGGCGCTGATCGAGACGGCGCAGCGGCGGAAGGGTGCCATGGCGCTGGAGGACCAGGACCGCGAGCCGATCACCTATGACCGGCTGATCCTGGCCTCGTTCGTACTCGGCCGGAAGCTCGCCGACATCACGCGCGCCAACGAGCGGGTAGCGATCCTGCTTCCCAACGCCAATGGCGTCGCGGTCGCCATCTTCGCGCTGTTCGCTTTCGACCGCGTCCCGGCGATGCTGAATTTCACGGCGAGCGCCATCGACCTCGATGCCGCCTGCCGCTCGGTCGGGGCCGAGACGATCATCACCTCGCACCGGTTCGTCGAGGCGGCGAACCTTTCGGGCAAGCTTGCCGCGTTCGCGGGCAGCCGGAAGGTCGTCTACCTCGAGGACGTGCGCGCCAGCGTCGGCCTCGCCGCGCGCCTTCGCGGCCTGTGGGAAGCCCGCCACGCCGAGAAGACCCACGCGCCGTTCCGCGCCAGGCCGAACGACGTCGCCATCGTCCTTTTCACCTCGGGCACCGAGCGGCAGCCCAAGGCCGTGGCGCTGACGCACGCCAACATGCTCGC
>CAXNGA010000166.1:0-5266 GCA_964201375.1 Kaistiaceae bacterium | reverse complement strand
CTCGAAGCTCGTCTTCATCGGCCGCAATCTCGACGAGGCCGAACTCCGCGCCGGATTCGAATCGACCCGCGCGAAGTAGTCGGGCGCAGGCCGGAGCAGGGGTGGAGTCCCGCCCCCAAAGCCGTCGTGGTTGGGCCTGTCCCGACCATTCAGGCCTTTCGCGGCCGTGAGGAGCCGTGGAGGCCCGGCACGCCGTGGTTGTCCTGACGCCGCGGCCGACCGTGCATCCCGGCCACACTGCAACGCAATCGGACCGTTTCTGTCCCGATATGGCGCACCGCCGCAGGGCCTTGCGATCCTTCGCAAGCATTCATTAACCGTGCGGTGCCCTCATGGTCCTGCCCGAAGGTGCGGCCCGTCTGTGCCCGCGTTCCTCTGACGGGCGGGCCAGACCTTCGCCGCAATGCCGATCCCGATCCTCATCGTCGATGACGAACCGGTGCAGCGCCGCCTTCTCGAGGCGGCGGTGCAGAAGTTCGGCTATGCGCCGACGGTCGTCGAGAACGGCGCGGAGGCGGTCCGTATCCTTCTTGGGCCGGACGGCGAGCGGTTTGGTCTCGTGGTCCTCGACCTGATGATGCCGGAGCTCGACGGCCTGGGCGTGCTCGCGCGGCTACGCCAGGCCGGGCGGCAGCTCCCGGTGATCGTCCAGACGGCGCATGGCGGCATCGAGACGGTCGTCAACGCCATGCGGGCAGGGGCGACGGACTTCGTCGTGAAGCCGGTCTCGCCGGAGCGGCTGCAGGTCTCGATCGCCAACGGCCTGAAGCTGGGCGCGCTCGAAGGCGAGATCGCCCGGATGAAGAAGAGCGCCGCGGGGACCCTCACCTTCCGCGACCTCATCTCCAGGAGCGCCGCAATCCGGCAGATCATCACGCTCGGCGAGCGGGCGGCGAAGTCGACGATCCCGATCCTCATCGAGGGCGAATCGGGCGTCGGCAAGGAACTCGTGGCGCGAGCGATCCAGGGCACCGGCGACCGCCGGGCAAAGCCGTTCATCACCGTCAATTGCGGCGCGATCCCGGAAAAGCTCGTCGAGAGCATCCTGTTCGGCCACGAGAAGGGCGCGTTCACCGGGGCCAGCGAGCGCCACATCGGAAAATTCCAGGAGGCGCATGGCGGAACGCTGTTCCTCGACGAGGTCGGTGAGCTGCCGCTCGACGTGCAGGTGAAGCTGCTCCGCGCGCTGCAGGACGGCGAGATCGATCCGATCGGCGCGCGTCGCCCGATCCGCGTCGACTTCCGGCTGATTTCGGCGACGAACCGCAGCCTCGTCGACCTCGTAAAGGCCGGGGCGTTCCGCGAGGACCTCTACTACCGGCTCAACGTGTTTCCGATCCGTGTCCCGCCGCTCCGCGAGCGGCCGGAGGACATTCCGGAACTCGCCCGCCATTTCCTCGCGCGCTTCGCGGCGGAGGAGGGCAAGCCCCGGCTGCGCTCGATCGATCCCGCCGCGCTCGACCTCCTTTCAGCCCATCCGTGGCCGGGCAACATCCGCCAGCTCGAGAACGCCGTGTTCCGGGCGGTCGTCCTCGCCGACGGCGTGCAACTCACGATGGCCGAGTTTCCGCAGATCGCAGCCCATGCCGGTCCTCTGATCGGTCCGTTGCCGGACGTTCAGGGAAGCGGGCCTATACCGACCCCTGCCGGTTCGCCCGGCTCGCTGCCGACGTTCGCCGGAGGCGAGGTGCGGCCACTGGCGGAGATCGAGACGGAGATGATCCGCCTCGCCCTCGACCACTATGGCGGACGGATGGCGCTCGTCGCCCGGCGGCTCGGAATCGGCCGGTCGACGCTGTACCGGAAACTCCGCGAGGCCGGGCTCGTTGGTCCCGACGAAAACGTCGCCGCGGAATGACGGGGAAGTGATGAGCGAATGCGCCGCAAGGCGCGCCTCGCGCATTAGGTTTTAAAGTGGGGACGGAATGGCTGGAAGGGCTTTCGCAATGCGTCGCGTCATCGGAATCATCCTCGGCGGATCGCTGCTCGCGGGCATTCCTGCTCCCACGTTCGCCTATTTCGGTGAGGACGCCGCCTTCGCGACGCGCACTGCCGGTGCAGCCAGCCCCCTCCGGCAGTCCGAACTCGGCACGGTTGAAACGGCGATCCGTGCCGCCCTTGCCGGGCTCGAGGGTGCCAACGCCAACCTCGAGTACGACATCGACGGCATCCGCACCTTCTATGCCGAACGGGGCTTTGCTCCATTGTGGATCGAGCGTGGCCGGTTCTCGGCCGACGCGCGGGCGGTGATCGCCCGGCTCGGCGAGGCGGCCGACGAAGGCCTTGATCCCGCGGCCTATGCCACGCCGCCGGCGGATTTTGGAGCGGTGCCCGGCCTCACCGCAGACATGATCGCCGCCACTGAGCTCGAGATGAGCATCGCCGTCGCCGCCTATGTCCGCGAGGCCTATGCGGGGCGCCTCGACCCGCGCGCGCTCGATCCCAATCTCGACGTCGTCCGTCACTTCCCCGACATCGCCGCGGCCCTTGCGGACATCGGCGCGGCCGACGACGCGGCGGCAACGCTCGCCTCCTACAATCCGACGCATCCCGTTTACGCGGCGCTCCGCGCCGCACTCGTGGATGCGCGCGGCGGCCCGGCGATGGAACGCATCGTCATCCCCGCCGGACCGACCATTCGTCCCGGCGACAGCGACACCCGCGTGGCGCTCCTGCGCACCCGCCTCGACATCACCACCGTCTCCGACGCTCCGGGGCTTTATGACGCGACGCTGGTCCAGGCGGTACGGACGTTCCAGACGCAGGCCGGCCTGACCGTCGATGGCATCATCGGCCCCAATACGCTCGGCGCCCTCAACGGGCCCGCCGTCGATCCGGTGGCGGAGATCATCGCCAACATGGAGCGGTACCGCTGGCTGCCCCGCGACCTCGGCGACTACTATGTTCAGGTCAACATCCCCGAATACCTCGTGCGCATCTTCGACGCGGGCGAGGAGGTCTACGAGACGCGCGTTGTCGTAGGCCAGCCGGCGAACGAGACGCCGGTCTTCTCGGACCGGATGGAGTACTTCGTCGTCAATCCCTACTGGAACGTCCCGCCGTCGATCGTGGCGAACGAGCTGCTGCCGCAGCTCCGCGCCGATCCCGGCTACTTCGTCCGCGGCGCCTTCGACGTCTTCTACCGCGGCACGCTCGTCGACCCGTACGCGATCAACTGGTACGCGGTGACGGCCGGGCAGGTGGGCATCCGGCAGCGGCCGGGCCCGTCGAACGCGCTCGGGCAGATCAAGTTCATGTTCCCGAACTCGCACAACGTCTACCTCCACGACACACCGTCCAAGAGTCTGTTCCAGCGTGATGCGCGGGCGTTCAGCCATGGCTGCGTACGGGTGCTGAACCCGATGGACTTCGCCGAAGCGCTGCTGCGTCATGAGGAGGACGTCTCGCGGCAGAGCCTGGAGGCGATGTTCGGGCCGGCGGAGCGCCAGGTGAGCCTCAACCACCCGATCAATGTCCACCTGACCTACTTCACCGCAGTCTTCGATGACGCCGGGAACCTGCAGTTCAAGCCGGACATCTACGGCCACAGCGCCCGGGTCCGCGAGGCGCTGGGCCTCGGCGACGACGCCGCAGTGGTGGCGCAGGCGAGTGGCGCAGGCGACGTCGGGCCGTAACCGCCGAGGAGCAGGCACCCGTCGCGCGGCGATTTCGAGCCGCGCGCGACCGTACCAGGGCAAGTCGAACTAGTGGAAAAGGGTAGCGCGCTGCTTACCCTTCCGCTCGTGATTTCGCCTATCCCCTTGAGTTTTCCGGGCCGATCGGGTCAGTTGGGCGCGCTGGCGGGGGGGCTGGCCGCGGGCGGATCCCTGTGCCTGAAACAATTGATTAAGGATACCGGTCCACTCTGGGGCGAGTGGGGGGATAGCCGGCAACGGCGGAGACGGCAGGTCAGTCGGTTGATGGAGTCAGAGCAACAGCAGGGCTTTCCACGGCGCTCCGGAAAGGGCTGCGTGGCGCGCTTCGTCGCGGCAGTGATCCTGGCGTTGTCGTGCGCGCTCTTCGCGCAGCCGGCCGCTGCGGCCGACCGCACGCTCTCCTTCGTCCACGTCCACACCAATGAGCGGCTGACCGTCATCTACAAGCGCGACGGTCGATACATTCCGGCCGCGATGGCGCAGATCAACCAGATCATGCGCGACTGGCGGCAGAACCGGTCCATCGAGATGGACCCCCGCCTGATCGACCTTGCATGGGAGGTCTACCAGCGCTCCGGGGCGACCCAGCCGATCCACATCATCGGCGGTTATCGCGCGCCGGAGACGAACGCGATGCTGCGGGCCAACTCGACCGGCGTTGCCGAAAACAGCCAGCACATGTCGGGCAACGCCCTGGACTTCTATATTCCCGGCGTCAGTCTCACGACGCTCCGCAACGTTGCCCTCCAGATGCAGGTCGGCGGAGTCGGTTTCTATCCCACGTCGGGCTCACCCTTCGTCCATCTCGATGTCGGCTCCGTCCGCAACTGGCCGCGGCTGACGCGAACACAGCTCGCGCAGGTATTCCCAGAGGGGCGGTCGCTCTACATCCCGTCCGACGGCAATCCGCTGCCCGGCTATTCCGAAGCCCAGGCGGCCTACAACGCCCGTGGCCAGGATGTCGTGGCGCTGTTCGGTACGCCGAGCGACACCGGCATGACCCGCCTCGCCCGCCTCAACCGGAACGACACGCCGGAAGCCGCGACGATCCCCGGAGCCATACTGTCGCCGCCGCCGGTTCAGGTCGCAGCCGTGGAGCCCACGTTCATCACGGCCCCGCCGATTCCGCGGCCCAACCGCGATCCGATCCCCGGCGTGACGGTGACCACCGCTCCCGAGACCGCCGCGCCCACCCCCGCTCCGGTCCCGCGGCCGGACCCGCCCGCCCAGGTGGCGTCCCCGATCGTCCTTGCCTATGCGCCCCAGGCGGGCAATGACCGCGACCCACTGGCGATCATGGCAGCCCCCGTCGCCGCGGCAGCCGCCATTTCTCCCACGCTCCTGCCCGCCCCGCCGGCTCCCGTTGCGGCCGCGACCAGCGACGTCCGACCCTTCCCGGCGGCCCGGATATGGAGCGATCCGCTCGCGCGAATTGCCGCCCCGGACACGACCCACACCGCGCTGCCGATCTACGACAACACCGTCACGGGCCGGCAGGCTGCCTTCGCCGTCCTCCGCGCGCCCGACACCACGGGCAGCACCGCGGCGACCACCAGGCCGGACATGGTCCTGGCGACGTCGTTCGGAGACCGTGGGCTGGTTCGGGCTTC
>CAXNGA010000165.1:0-5285 GCA_964201375.1 Kaistiaceae bacterium | reverse complement strand
GTGCTCCTGCCGCTGTTCGAGGTGTTCTTCTGGCCGCGCATGGGCGCCACGACCGCGGCGCCGCGGCGCCCGGACGTCCGCGTCGACGTCGCGGCGCGGATGCGCGGCATGTGGCGCTGAGAGGCGGCCGGAGGGTCGCCTCCCGGGATCGGGCAGGGACGCTACGGGCTCCCGAGCCGCCATTCCTGCGACTGGGAGCGCTGGCCGCCGGTGACGACCTGATAGTTCACCGCGGCGTTGATCGTGGCGTCGAGATATCGGCCGCTCGACACCTGCTGGATGGTGACGAAGCCGCCGCCAAAGTCGACGATCCGCCACAGTTGGGTACTGTCGAAGGTCTGGCGCGGGCGGAGGACGACGAAGAACGCCTCGGCGGCAACCTCGTGCGCGTCGAGGAAGAGGCCGGAACTGCGCTGCTGGATCGTATGGAGGCCGTTGCCGGCATCTGCGATCAGCCATTGCTGGGACTGCGCGCCGCTGAATGGCGTGGTCACGGCGGTCAGGCCGAGATTGTACTTGTCGGGCGCCGTGGCGTCGAGGAAGCCGAGCCCACCGCCCTGGATCGTGACCAGCCGCGACGGCTCGTTGCCGAGGATCTGCGCCTCGGCGCTCCGGCCGGCGAGGACGGCGGACGCCCCGACCAGGATCATGACGAGCGTGGAGCGGAACGCCTGCCAGAGGCTTGTAGGACGCGTTGCCAAAGTCGTCATCTGAGCACCTCTTTCACTTCGGTTGTCGTCGGTTCTCTCGCTGCGAGATTGCGCGTTTGATGGGCGCGTCCCGCTCCGGAGTGCGTGACCGCGCCGCCGGAGCGCCGCGAACGCCCCCGCGTTCTGCGGGTCGAGCGCGATGGCCGCCGTGAGATCGGCAATGGCGGCGGCGTCATCATCGACCGCCCAGCCGCGTTCGACATGGAACTGGGCGCGCTCCGCCAGCTTGCCCGCACCGGCGTCGATCAGCCTCGCGCAGGCGGCGGTCTGGGGCGTGGTCGGACCTTCATGGTCGAGGCAGACAGCCGCATCGCCAGCGGGCTGGGCGAAGGCTGTGCCCGCGCCGATCATTCCCAGGATCACGAGACCTGCGTTCCGCCACACCATGACGCCCCTCCACGCCACGAGCGATCATGAGCCCGAATGGCCTGCGAGCGCAAATGCGGTTGGCGAACGGCCCCGCGCGGGCTACGACGCGTCAACAGGCGATGGCGCTGACCGGGGACGACCTTCAGGCGGGGCCGATCCCGATCCTGTTGATGGAGTATCGAATTGCCGAGTGTGGCTTGCCGGTCGGGGCTGAACCAGTGCTGCTGGCGCGTTGCCCAGTCGTGCTCCGCAGGCAGAATGTCCATCGGCGACGCCACAACGCGCGCTACGATAACATGAATTTGTCGGTCAGTTTATCTGGACACCACGCGATGGTCGCTCCATAAAGCTGATCTGCAAAGATCCATAACAAGAAGGTCGGGGATGGACCACTCAAGCACCAAGGCAATCCGGGCCGCCAGTCTGGTGGCTGGCGTCGTCATGTCGATGGCGCTCGCGCTGCCGGCAACCGCCCAGATTATCATCGCCGAGCCGATGCGGATCGGGCTCATCCTGCCACCGGTCGACCCGGCGGCTCCTGCCTGGGAGCAGTCCGTGGCACGCGGTGCCACGCAGGGCGCGCTGATTGCGGAGGACGAGTTCGTCTTCAACGCCGAGATGCTCGGCATGCAGATGTCGCTCGTCCGCGCGACCGCAGCGACGGCCGAGGAGGCCGTCGCCGCAGCCAACCAGCTCGTCACCGAGGGGGGCGTCTACGCCATCATCGGCGGCTACGACAACATCCAGGCCGCTGCCCTCGGGGCGTGGGCCGAGGAAGCGAACATCCCGTTCCTCAACGTCGGCGGGGCCTCGGATTCCCTCCGCAACGAAGCCTGCTACGCGACCACCTTCCACCTCGAGCCGAGCGCCGCGATGTACATCGACGCGATCGCGGGCTGGTACGTTCGCGCCGGCTTCCGTCGCTGGTACGTCGTCACCGACGGGTCCGAGGAGAGCATCGCCCAGCAGGCGCACCTGACCCGGACGCTCAACGAGCGCCATTTCGGCATCCGCCAGGTCGCCGAGCAGGCGATCACGCCCGGCGGCGCCGTGCCTGAAAACCTCGTTGCCGAGATCGCTCGGACCAACGCCGATTTCGTTCTGCTTCTGATGGATGGGGCGGACCAGATCGCCGTGATGTCGGCGATGGACGCGGCCGGCCTCGACATGCAGGTGACCGGATTCCCCTATCCCGACACCCAGACGAGAGCCTTCTTCGTCGCGATGCAGGCGGCCGCTCCGACGATCGGGACCAACAACCGGGTAACGACCTGGGAACCAACGCTGGACGCCTATGGCGCGCGCGAAATGAACGCGCGCTACCGCCAGCAGTTCCGCGAGCCGATGGACTCCTCTGCCTGGGCAACGTACCAGGCGGTCAAGATTCTTTACGAGGCGGCCTTCTTCGGCGGCTCGATCGAACCAGCCGCCGTCGTCGCCTTCATGGCGGCGCCGACCAGCGTGTTCGACGTCTACAAGGGCATCGGCACTTCCTTCCGTGGATGGGACCGGCAGCTCCGCCAGACCCTTTTCCTCGACAAGATCAGCGACTTTCCCGTGCCCGACTCGTTCAACATGGCGATCCTGGTGGGCGAACTCCCGGCGATCTACATGGCCGGCACCGATCCCGTCGAACGCCTCGACCAGCTCGGAACGACGGCGGCGCAGAGTGCGTGCGGGCGCTAGATGACGGGGGCGATCCCCGGCCTCCTCGAGTGAATGGTGGAGCGGCGCGGCGCCGTCGCTCCACCCATTCGATCGCTCCCGGCGCTGCCTTCCCGAGAAAGGGCTGCCTGTCATTGGCCGAACATCGGTACCCTTTTCGTTGAGGGCTGCCCATGACGACATCGAGGGCGAACTGGTTCCGGCCCTGCAGGATGCGCGCCGGAAAGGGTCGCCGTCCTCGCCGGCGAGGCCGGCTGACGCCTTCGGTCCAGTTGCCCAGGGCAAGGCAGTCGCCGCCACTCATTGGCGCGCCGGCCCGTTCGCGCTAAGGAGGCGATCCATGGAGCACCCATCATCCCGAGGATGAAATGCGCCTCCCTGTCCTTGCCCCTACCGCCTTCGTGATTCTCTCCGTCACCGCCGCAGCGGCCTTCAGCGAGGCCGATCTGGAACGCCTCCGCCAGACGCTTGCCTGCGAAGGCTGCGACCTTGACGGCGCCCTCCTCGGCGGCACCGACATGAGCGGCGCGAAACTCGCCAGCGCCAACCTCAGCAACACCTTCATCCGGTTCCAGACCCTCAACGGGGCCGACTTCACCGGCGCGATCTTCGAGGACGCCTTCTTTCTCGAATCGACCGTCGTCGGCGCAACCTTCGTCGGTGCTCGCATGCCGCTCGTCGGCTTCGAGAACTCGACGCTGCGGGAATCCGACTTCTCCGGGGCGGTGATGACCGGCGCCGACGTCACGAACTCCAACTTCCGCAATGCCCGGTTCGTGGGCACCGACCTGTCCGGCGCGACCCTGACGGGCGCGGTGCTGAGCGGGGCGGACATGACGGGCGCCAACCTCGCGGGCGCGACGCTCGACCGGGCCGTTCTCACCGGGACGACCCTCACCGACGCCAGTCTCCTGGGTGCCACCATCACCGCGGCGACGAACACCGCGACCGCCCGGTTCTGCCGGACGGTCATGCCCTACGGCGCGACCAACAATACGGGCTGCCCCTGACGGGAAGCGTCGCGCGCGGAATTTCTACCCCGCACGCCGGTCCCGGCAGCTCGCCGATATCGTTTTGCCATTGATTCCGGTGCAAGGATGCGGGCGCCGCGTTCCGGCCGTTTCGGATCGCGACCGGAGTGAGCTGTATTGACCGAGACGACTGCCTCAGACGAGCGCGAACCCCGGGCCGGCCGTCACCGCCGCAAGAAGGAGCGGCGACTCTCGGCGATCCTCCGCGAGCTCGAGGCCCGGCCGGAGGAACGCATTTCGATCTATGACATCGCGGCCGCGTTCGGCGACCGTGCCTTCTCGGCCATCATGCTCGTGTTCGGCCTGCTGACGATGGCTGCGGTCGTGCCGGGCAGCTCGATCATCACCGGCGCACCCCTGTTCCTTGTTGCCGGCCAGATGCTCGCTGGCCGAAAGACGCTCTGGCTTCCGCAACGGTTCGGCAACCGCACGGTGGCGCCATCGGACATTGGCCGTCTCAACACGCGCTTTCTCACCTTCCTCCGGCGGATGGAGCGGCTGCTTCAGCCGCGCCTGCCGGTCATGTTTGCACCCATGTCGATCCGGTTCCTTGGACTGGTCTCCTTCCTTCTGGCGGCCGTCATCGTGCTGCCCATCCCGTTCGGGAACCTCGGACCCGGCTTTGCCATTGCCATGATCGCCCTCGCAATCCTCACCCGGGACGGGCTCGCCGCGATTGCAGGCATCGCCATCGGAGTCGGCAGCGTCATCTTCCTGGTCGTCTTCTACGGTGGCGCCATCGCCCTTTTCCTCCACTGGCTAGGTCTCGGCGATGGCCATCCTCCCCCGCCGCCAGGCGCGGATGGCGTGGGCGGTGGCGGTCCACGACCGGGCGGACCTCCGGGACCGTAGCAGGGGCGTCGATCGCCGGATCGTCTTCGTCCACGTCCTCTCGGCTCTGGCCCTCATGGCAACGCACGGCGTCAGCATTGCGCTCTGCTTCCGCATCAGGCGCGCGCGATCGATCGAGGACGCGCGCCCCATCCTCGATCTCTCCGCTTCCATGCAGGGTGCGATGTACGCGGCATTCGCGTTCGTCGGCGTCTCGGGGATTGCCGCGGGGATCTTCGGGGAGTGGTGGCGTAACGGGTGGTTCTGGGTGTCAGTGGCGCTGCTGGTCGCGATGGTCGGCATCATGACGCCCTACGGTGCCAACGCCTTCAACAGGATCCGCCGCGCGGCAGGACTGCCCCATTTCGGCGAAGGGCGCCGGCCGCAGCCCGCCATCCCGCCCGATCTCCCGGCAATGCCTCACGCGATCGACGCGACGCGGCCGGCCATCCTTGCCACGGCGGGACTCGGTGGCGCCGCCATTCTCACCTGGCTGATGATGTTCAAGCCGTTCTGAAGCGCGGCGTACCGCGCGGCAGCCAGGCGGGCGTCCGGCTGGAGGTCTAGCCGATCTCCACCCATGCCGGGGCGTGGTCGCTCGCCAGCGGTTTCCCGCGGGTGTCGCGATCGACGCCGCCACCCGTGAGGCGATCGGCAAGGTCCGGGCTCAGCAGGAAAT
>CAXNGA010000164.1:0-5286 GCA_964201375.1 Kaistiaceae bacterium | reverse complement strand
GCCTCAGAACCGCGGCTGACATCTCGGTGACCGTGAGCCCCGGAGCCGAGTGCGGGAGCGTGGCAAGCACGGCACGCCGCATCGCTCGTACCTGACCGCGTCGACCCGCTCCACCTTGCCCGGATGATTGACGTTTTCGATCTCGATCCTGCCTTCGGCCTGCACTGTCCTCTCCCTTGGGGGGCTCGATGCGTGCGAACGTGACAGGCAGGGGCTGGTCTCGGGAAGTGAAAGCGGTACCCCCAAAACAAAAGCAAGGCCCGGAGGCCTTGCTCAAAGTCTTCGCGTCCTAACCCTTCGCGCCGATGCCCGTGTGGCAGCTCTTTATGGCCGTCCACCGTAGCTCCGGCTGGCAGCAGGTTTTCACCGCGCCAGAAGGGCTTCCTCCCAAGACTCAGACCGCGATTGTCTTCTCCCCTGCGGCCTGGCGCCGCGGCTCCTTCTACGAGGAAGCCGCACCGTACCCAAACGAATCCGGCCTGTCATCAATTTACGCGAGCCCCGCCATAATTCTTTGCATTTCCCGCCACATTGGTAAGCACCGCTGCAGCCTCGCGGCCACATGCGCCATCGGTGTGCCTTGACAGTGGCCGGTCGTCGCAGACCCGCTCGCCTTGCTCTTCCCCCACGCCGGTGATTTGAGTGCTCGCGGTTTCCGCAGCCCTTCCCGAATCGAGCCCATGCGCCTCTCGCGATATTTCCTTCCCGTGCTTCGTGAAACGCCGAAGGAGGCGGAGATCGTCTCGCACCGGCTCATGCTGCGCGCGGGCATGATCCGCCAGCAGGCGGCCGGCATCTACTCATGGCTGCCGCTCGGCCTTCGGGTCCTCGATCGAATCGGCGACATCGTCCGCGAGGAGCAGAACCGGGCGGGGGCGCTCGAGATCCTGATGCCGACGATGCAGCCGGCCGACCTCTGGCGCGAAAGCGGCCGCTACGACGACTACGGCAAGGAGATGCTCCGCATCGAGGACCGGCACGAGCGGCAGATGCTGTTCGGCCCGACCGCGGAGGAGGTCGTCACGGACATCTTCCGTGGCTTCGTGCGCTCCTACCGCGACCTGCCGCTCAACCTCTACAACATCCAGTGGAAGTTCCGCGACGAGGTCCGGCCGCGTTTCGGCGTGATGCGGGGGCGCGAATTCCTGATGAAGGACGCGTACTCGTTCGATCTCGATTTCGAAGCGTCGCGAGCAGCTTACAACCGGATGTTCGTGGCTTACCTCCGGACCTTCGACCGGCTGGGCCTCCGCGCCATACCGATGCGGGCCGACTCGGGTCCGATCGGCGGCGAGATGAGCCACGAGTTCATCATCCTGGCCGACACGGGCGAGAGCGCGGTGTTCTGCTCGCGCGCAATGCTCGATCTCCCGATCCCTCCCGCGGACACGGACTTCCACGGTGATCTGTCGCCGATCGTTTCGGCCTGGACCACGCCGTACGCCGCGACCGAGGAGAAGCACGACGCCGCCGCATTCGAGGCGCTCGCAGCGGAGGATCGCATGTCCGCCCGCGGCATCGAGGTCGGTCACATCTTCCACTTCGGCACGAAGTATTCCAAGGCGATGGGCGCGAGCGTCGCCGGCCCCGATGGCAAGGACACCATCGTCCAGATGGGCTCCTACGGCATCGGCGTGTCGCGGCTCGTCGGCGCGATCATCGAGGCGGGCCACGATGACGCCGGCATCATCTGGCCCGAGAGCGTGGCGCCGTTCCGCGTCGGCCTCATCAACCTCAAGCCGGGCGACCCGGCCACGGACGCTGCTGCGGCGACCCTCTACGAACGCCTCAGCAAAGCCGGAATCGACGTGCTTCTCGACGACGTGGAAACATCGGCCGGGGCGAAGTTCGCGAAGATGGATCTCATCGGCCTGCCGTGGCAGCTGATCGTCGGGCCGAAGGGGCTCGCGCGCCATGAGGTGGAGATAAAGCACCGCGCCACCGGCCGGCGGGAGGTCCTGACTCCGGACGAGGCCGTCACCCGGCTCCTGGCGGCCTGAGCGTGGCCGCCGTCGCTGACACGGGGGCGGCTGCCGCACCCGCTGAGCCGCGGGGCGCGGGGCCGTTCTCGCGCTTCGAATGGATGGTGGCGCTCCGCTACCTCCGGGCGCGGCGGCGCGAGACCTTCATCTCGGTCATTTCCGTCATCTCGCTGATCGGCATCGCGCTGGGGGTTGCCACGCTCATCACCGTCCTTTCGGTGATGAACGGCTTCCGCGCCGAACTCATCAGCAAGATCCTCGGCATCAACGGCCACATCGTCGTCCAGCCGATCGACACGCTGCTCAACGACTACGATGCGGTCACGGAGCGCATCAGGGCCGTGACCGGCGTCGTCGGCGCGCTGCCGATCATCGACGGCCAGGCGCTCGCGAGCAGCCCTGCCAATCGCGGCGTCGGCGCGCTCGTGCGCGGTGTCCGCGAGGCCGACCTCCCGGTCATCCCAGGGCTCCAGGCCAGCGTCACCTCCGGCTCGTTCACCGCGTTCGACGCTGCCGACGGCGTTGCCGTGGGCTCGCGCCTTGCGGCCAATCTCGGCCTCAGGCTCGGTGACGGGATCACGCTCACCACCCCCGATGGCGATGCGACCCCGTTCGGCGTCGCGCCGCGGGTGAAGACCTATCCGATCATCGCGATCTTCGAGATCGGGATGGCCGAGTACGATTCGACCTTCGTCTTCATGCCGTTCGTGGAGGCGCAGATCTATTTCAACATGGCCGGCGGCTTCCTCGACGACGGGACTCGCGCGCCGGGAACTGCCTCGGCGATCGAGATCTACACCGACGACCCCGATGCGGTGGGCGAGATCCGGCCGCTGGTGGATGCGGCGATGGACCGGCAGGGCTTCCTCGTCGACTGGCGGCAGCGCAACAGCTCGTTCTTCTCCGCGCTCGCGGTCGAACGGAACGTGATGTTCTTCATCCTGATGCTCATCATCCTCGTGGCTGTGCTGAACATCATTTCCGGCCTCACGATGCTGGTGAAGGAGAAGGGCCGGAACATCGCGATCCTTCGCACGGTGGGGGCGACGCGCGGCTCGATCATGCGGATATTCTTCATCACCGGCGCGATGATCGGCACGGTGGGCACGTTCCTCGGCCTCGTCCTCGGCATGCTCCTGTCGTTCAACGCGGAGGCGATCCGGAGCTTCTTTGCCAAACTCACGGGCACCAACATCTTCTCGCCCGAGTACTATTTCCTCAGCCAGCTGCCCTCGGACATGGACCCGAAGGAGACGATCATCGTCGTTGGCGTGGCTCTCCTCCTGTGCTTCCTGGCGACGCTCTATCCTTCGTGGCGGGCGGCACGGATCGATCCGGTCGAGGCGCTTCGGTACGAATGACGGCGCCGCACACTTCGACACGCCAGCCCGTCCTGCGCCTTGCCGCCGTCGAGCGGCACTACCGCCAGGGCAGGGAAGGGCGCCTCAGCGTCCTCACCGGCGCCGACCTCAGCCTCTTTCCGGGCGAGACCGTCGCACTCATCGCGCCGTCGGGCGCGGGCAAGTCGACGCTCCTGCACCTTGCGGGCCTCCTCGAGCGACCCGACGGGGGCGAGGTGTTCATCAACGGCCGCGCGGCCGGCACGCTGAGCGAGGCCGAGCGGACCGCGGTGCGGCGCACGCAGATCGGCTTCGTCTACCAGTTCCACCACCTTCTGCCCGAGTTCAGCGCGGTGGAGAACGTCGTCATCCCGCAGCTCATCCGCGGGATCGCGCAGCGCGAGGCCCACGCCCGGGCGATGGAACTGCTGGACTATCTCCGCGTCGGCGAGCGCGCCTCGCACCGGCCGGCCGAGCTGTCCGGCGGCGAACAGCAGCGCGTCGCGATCGCCCGGGCGGTTGCGAACGCACCGCGCGTCCTCCTCGCCGACGAGCCGACCGGCAATCTCGACCCGGGCACCGCCTCGCACGTGTTCGCCGCGCTCACCCAGCTTGTCCGCGCCTCGGGCCTTGCAGCGCTCATTGCCACCCACAACCACGCGCTTGCCGGCCAGATGGACCGCGTCATCACCCTCGATGGCGGCCGCGTCGTCGAGCACCGGCCGGCCTCCGCCCCGGCGGTGGCCGAGGAGACCCCTGCCGAAGTTCTCGCTTCGGACCCGGGATAGGGGGGTATCCATCGCGGCGTTCCACCCCATGGAAGCGCGATGGCGTCGTGACCTCGTCAGTCCCGGAGAGGGGCACCGTTAACCATCACAGACGCAGTTCGCGCACGCCAGTTGACGAAGTGAACAAAGAAGGAACAAATAGGGGCCATAGCGTGGTTCTGTGGAGGAGAGACACATGGTCCGGATGGTGCGCGATATAGCGGCTATGGTGGCGATGCTGGCCTTCGTGGTGATGCTGGGCCTCTGGTCCGGTGCGGCGACCGGGACGCTCTGAGCGTTCTGGCCGGCAGCGGCCGTGAGTGGGGAACCGATGGAATCGATCGTCCGCGACGTCGGCTTCGTGCACCTTCGCGTGCATTCCGCCTTCTCGCTGCTGGAGGGGGCGCTGCCGCTCAAGGCGCTCGCGAAGCTCGCCGCCGCCGACAGGATGCCGGCGCTGGGCCTGACAGACACCGGCAATCTCTTCGGCGCCCTCGAATTCTCCGAGGCGATGGCGGCGGTCGGCATCCAGCCGATCGTCGGCTGCCAGGTGGCGGTCGACTTTGCCGACGGGTTCGAGCCGAGCCGGCGCGGCCGTGTCGGCATCCAGGGGCCGGCGCTCGCCGATCTCGTCCTCCTTGCTGCGTCGGCCGAAGGCTACGAGAACCTGGTGCGGCTCGTCTCGCGGTCCTTCATCGAGACGGAAGCGGGCCTCCGCCCGCACGTGCGCGCAGACCGGCTCCTCGAATCGGCGGGCGGCCTCATCGCGCTGACCGGCGGTGTGCGGGGACCCATCGACCAGGCGCTCCTCGCCGGTCAGCAGAAGCTGGTGCGGACGCGGTTCGTCCGGTTGCGCGAGGCGTTCGGCGACCGGCTCTACGCCGAGATTCAGCGGCATGGCCTGCCCGAGGAGATCGCGGCCGAGCCGGCGCTCATCGATCTTGCCTACGACCTCGACGTGCCATTGGTCGCGACCAACGAGCCGTTCTTCCCGGCACGCGAGGACCACGAGGCGCACGACGCGCTCATGGCGATCGCCGAGGGCGCAGTCATAGCCGAGGACAATCGCCGGCGGCTGACGCCGGAGCACTGGTTCAAGCCGCGCGCCGAGATGGTGGCGCTGTTCGCCGACCTGCCGGAGGCGACGGCGAGCACCGTCGAGATCGCGCTCCGCTGCGCCTTCCGGCCGACGATCAG
>CAXNGA010000163.1:0-5291 GCA_964201375.1 Kaistiaceae bacterium | reverse complement strand
TCAGCCAGGACGAGCTCGACAGAGCCCTCGACGCCCGCATCCGCGTGATCGAGCAGCAGCAGCGCCAGCTCCTGACGCTGCGCGAGGATCTCGACACGCTGCAGGGCGCGATCGCCACCCATGTGACGACGCTGCTCGAGCAAGTGGGCCGGACGCGCCAGTCGCTGGGCTCGCGCTACCAGGAGAACAAGGCGGGCATCGAGACCGTCGAAACCGTGACGACCGGCCTCGATTCCGCGCTCGCCTCGCTCTTCCAGGAGCTGTTCTCGATCACGTCGACGGGCGAGGCGTCGGTCCTGTTCCGGATGCTGGCGACCTCGGTCCCATCGGGCGCCCTCGCCGCGATGGCGATGCAGCTCCGCGCCGGCACCGATGGCACCTGGGCCGAGGCGGCGATGGAGATGGCCGCCTACTACGACGCCGAGCTCGGCCAGTATTACTCGAAGATCCGCATGATGGCGGACCGCATCGAGTTCGTGACCAACGGCGCGATCCTGCCGGCCTATCTCCTGGCGATCGCCGACACGCCCTACAGCGTGCCCATCGTCGACGGCACGCCTGACACGATCACGGTCGACCTGTCGCAGCGGCGCCTGACCTACCACACCCTGATGACTTCGAGCGCCCGCCTCCAGTTTCCGGCCGGCGCCAAGGCCGGCTTCGAGTGGACCCACCAGATCGAGCAGGATGGCGTCGGTGGCCGGTCGCTGACCCTGTCGAGCGACTACATCGGCAGCGCGCCCGCGATAGGCACTGTCGCGCGGGACATCACGCTCCTCGTCTGCAAGGTCATCCGCACCGATCCGCCGATCGCGATGGTCGCGGTCCACGGGACCGGCAACATCGTGGGCGGCTCGCCGACCGACGGCGCCGAAGCGTGGGATTCGCCCGGCACGGTCGAGTGGCCGGTCCCGGCGAACACGTCGATCACCTTCCGCATCTGGGGCGGCGGCGGTCCGGGCGGCGCGGCCGGGATCGGCTCGACCGGCATCGGCTCGACTGGCGGCACAACGTCGGTCGACTTCCAGGGCGAGGCGACGAGCCTCGTCGCCAACGGTGGCGTCTCGGGCAAGAGCGTCCGGGCGAGCGGCGAGCCGACGGGTGGCGCCGGGGGCGCGGGTTCGGGCGGCGACACCAACACCAACGGCAACGCCGGGAACGACGGTAACGAGTCCAACGCCAACAGCGCGACGCGCGGCAAGGGCGCCAACGCGCCGGGCACTGGCGGAGGCCCTGGCGGTCCTGCCCGTGCCCTGACCTCGGAGGGCAACGGCTATCCCGGGACGGCTCCGGGCGCCGGCGGCTCGGGCGCCAAGAACTACTATGGCGGCAGCTACCAGACCGGCGGCGGCGGCGGCTCCGGCGCCTTTGTCGAGGTCACGCTCACCCTTCCGGCGGGTGCGGTCATCCTCCTCACCATCGGCGCCGGCGGCACCCGCAGCAGCGACGGCAAATACCTCGGCGGCAACGGCGCGCACGGCCGCATCGAAGCAGAGTGGAACTGATCTGAATGACCGAGCGGTTCGTCTACACCACCGGGACAATCTCGGTAGCGAACGGCGCATCGTCGGTCACCGGAACCGGCACTGCCTGGAGCTCGCGCGACCGCGAGGGCTCGCAGATCTGGTATCGCCCGGCGGGCTCGCCGGCCGCGCCGCCGCAGCTCATCGGCATCGTCGCCGCGATCGTGCCGCGCGGCGGATACGAAGACCTCACGCTGCCACTGGCGACGCCGTGGACCGGCGATACCCTCGCCAACGTCGACTACATCATCCTCGACGGCCCGGCGATCGCGAACGGTACCACGCAAGCGGCGATCTACGCCCGGTTCGCGGCCCACCTCGAGCAGAACATGGGCCTCGTCGGCAACACCGCCGACGACATCAATTTCGATCTGGTCCAGGAGAACTCGCTCTTCGTCGACGATGTCTCGCGCGTCATCTACCAGTGGCGCGACGGTGTCTTGAACGAGGTCCACGCGATCGGCCTGCCGTTCACACCGAAGGGGGCATACGCCGCCGGCACGACCTATGCCGAGAACGACCTCGTCAGCCATGGCGGCGCGGTCTTCGTCTCGAACGCCGACACCAACCTCGGCAACACCCCGACCGTGGCCCCGTCGCCAGCGTCGTCTGCCTACTGGACCCACTTCCCTGTGCCGGGGGTCGCGGAGGTCCTGATCGCTCTCGGCATCACCGGCGTCACCATCAGCACAGCCGCGCCATCCGGTGGCTCGGACGGGAATCTTTGGCTGCGCTTAGCCTCGTAAGGAAACCTCGACCCCATGGAAATCCAGAACAAGGAAGGCGGGATCGTCGAGATCGACGGCCGCGTTCGCATCGATCCTGGCCCGCGCGTTCTGACGGCCGTGGCCACGCTGGAGCTGCTCGACGACGCTGTCACGGCACGGCACTACCGCGCGCCGTTCAAGCGCATCGCCACGGTCGGCGATCTCGCGGTGACCATCGTCCGCGATGGCGATTCCTACATCGTCGGCGACGGCAGCGGCGACGAGCTGCGCGACACAAGGGGCAACCTCATAGAGGTCACCCAGTACACTGTCGATGCCCTCGGCACTCCGATCGTCCTCGGCGAGTCGATCACCTATGTCGACTGGCGCTCGAAATGGCGCAACGGCGGTCCGGGCGCGGTGTGGAACGTCTATTCCCTTGAGGACCCTGACGGACCGGCCGGCGAGCTGCTGCCGGTCTGGCGGAAGAAGGGGACCTTCGACACCCCGGCGCTGGCAATGTCCGCCGCGACGACGATCGCCGTCGAACTCGCGGGCACGCCCGCGCCGAAGGACCCGACGCCCCGCCGTCGGTCGCGGAAATGACCGCGCCTCCTCCCACTCAAACCGGAGCCCTCAGGCAATGATCTCCCGGATTCTGCGCAACCTGATGTTGGGGGCGTCGATCTACTCGCTCACCGCCGTGGGCGCGGTGGCCATGCCCTACGTCAACGACCGCGTGATGGACAGCGGCCTCACGATCCTCGACTCCGAGGCCGACCGCATCGACATCTGCACCCAGGAGCCGACGACCTACACCGAGGCGACTTCGACCTACTCCAAGGGCTCGAAGGATCACGGCGCCGCCGGCACGGCATTCGGCACGGTCGGCGACCGGACGCCGACTGGCCGGAAGGTCTCGTCGACCGCGGTCACCGACGGCACGATCAGTGGCGCCGGGACCGTGACCCACTGGGCGGTCACGGATGTCACCAACTCGCGGCTCCTCGCCGCCGGTGCGCTGTCGGCCTCGAAGGTGGTGGCCTCGGGCGATACCTGGTCGCTCGCATCGTTCGACATCGGCATCGCTGACGCGAGCTAGAGCGGATGCTCCTTGGTGGCGGGCCTCTCGGCGGCGCACCGCTTGGCGGCCTGCTGCAAACCGGGGCGCATCACACCTGCGCGGCGACGGCACCGACGCTGGCTTTCGGGACGTGGCCAACCCCGGCGGCCAGTCTCGTCAACGGTCTGACCGCCACCCCGCCGACCTTCGCCTGGGGCGCCTGGCCCACCCCGAACCTGTTGCAGGCGAAGGTGCTCGCTGCAACGGCCCCGGTGCTTGCGTGGGGAACGTGGCCGACCCCAAACCTTCTTCAGGCCAGGGTGCTCGCGGCCGTCGCTCCGGTTCTGGCGTGGGGGCCGTGGCCGACCCCGACGCTGGGCTATGTCGTGGTCGTCGCGGCGGCCCCGCCGAGCCTCGTCTGGGGCAGTTGGCCGACGCCAGCCCTGGGGCTGAAGAATGCCCTCATGGCGACCGCTCCGGTGCTGGTGTGGGGCACGTGGCCAACGCCGAATCTCCTCCAGGCGAAGGTCATCGCGGCAACACCTCCGACCCTGACCTGGGGGACGTGGCCAACGCCCAGCCTGTTGCAGGCAAAGGCGCTGACCGCAACGCCTCCCACGCTCGCCTGGGGCTCCTGGCCGACCCCGATGGTCACGGGCCTTATCAACGCGCTCGCCGCCGTCGCTCCGACACTCGCATGGGGGACGTGGCCCACGCCCCCCGCCGGGCTGGTCAGCGCGCTCATCGCCACGCCTCCGACGATCTCCTGGGGCACGTGGCCCACGCCGAGCCTCCTTCAGCTCAAGAACCTCACCGCGGTCCCCCCGACGCTGGCCTTCGGAGGGTGGCCCACGCCGCGGCTCAGGGCGGGCCGCTTCTACGTCAAGAACAGTAGTGTCTGGCAGCTGCCGCTGACGGTCGGGGCGAAGCAGGAGGGGTCGTGGGTCGACGTCCTCGAGGTCTGGATCAGGCGCGACGGCTTCTGGCAGCGACTCTACGGATAGGAACGAATGGCCTTCATCAACGGCGTCTGGTTCCGCTCGGCCGCGAGCGGGACCAGCGACTTCACGGACGGAACGGCCGAATCCGGGCACGAGAACATGGCAGCGGCCGGCTGCGTCAACGGCCAGCCCTACTCGTATAAGGCGATCAGTGACGACAGGACCCAGTGGGAATACGGAAGGGGCAACTACAACTCTGGCAGCGGCCTGATCGCCCGATCGACGATCTACCATTCGAGCAACGCGAACGCGAAGGTCACCTTCACCGCGGCGCCGAAGGTATACCTCTCCCCGCTCCAGGCGGACTTCGATAGCCTCTTTACCGACCCGGTCATCACCGGGACGATCAAGGAGGACGTCCACACCATCACTGATGGCGCGGCGTTCGAGATCGACCCCGGCAATGGCTCGATCCAGATCGTCACGCTCGGCGCCAACCGGACGCCGGCTGCGTCCAACTTCCAGGCTGGCGAGAGCGTCACGCTGATGATCGCCGACGGCACCAGCTACGCGATCACGTGGTCGACGGTCGGCGTCGTGTGGGCTGGCGGCAGCGCCCCCACGCTCGCTACCAGCGGTTACACCGTCGTCGAGCTTTGGAAGGTGGGCTCCACGATCTATGGCGCTCACACAGGAGATGTCGCGTGACCTATGTGATTGCCCGCAACGGCACGGTCGTCCGGTATCCCTACTCGTTCGCCCAGCTGTGCCAGGATCACCCGGAGGTGTCCTTCCCGCGCGACCCGAGCGACGCGCTCCTGGCTGAGTTCGGGATGCTCCCGGTCGCAGATGCGACCAAGCCCGAGCCCTCCGACCCGCTCACGAGGCGCGTTGTCGAAAGGGTCCCGGCGCTTGTCGAGAGTCTGTGGGTCCGGAGTTGGGTTGAGGAGGCGATCAGCGCCGAGGAGATTCTTGCGCGCGAGAAGTCCGAGACCGACGACGCCCACCACCAGACGGTGAAAGCTGATCCGTTCGTCGCGAGCTTCCTCGCAATGTC
>CAXNGA010000162.1:0-5295 GCA_964201375.1 Kaistiaceae bacterium | reverse complement strand
AAAATACTCGGCGAAGCTGCGCTGCTCGACATGCTCGAACATGCCGACCGACACGATCCGGTCATAGGTCGCCGGCTCGTCGCGATAGTCCTGCAGCTTGAAGGTGACGCGGTCCGAAAGGCCCGCCTCGGCCGAACGCCGACTGGAGGTCTCGTACTGATCGACCGAGAGTGTGACGCCGGTCACCTCGACGCCATGCTCACGGGCGAGGTGGAGCGCCATGCCGCCCCATCCGGAGCCGATGTCGAGCACCTTCATGCCGGGCTTTAGCAGCAGTTTGCCGGCGATGTGCCGCTTCTTGTCGACCTGCGCCTGCTCCAGCGAGGTCACCCCGTCGCGCCAGTAGGCGCACGAGTACTGCATGTCCCGGTCGAGGAAGAGTTCATAGAGCGCGTGGTCGATGTCGTAGTGGTGCCGCACATTGCGCGACGCGCGCTCGACGCCGTTGCGGCGCAAGGAGTCCACGCCGCGGAGGACGCGGGCGAGAAGCCCCTTCGGCTCCCGGCCGCGGCTCGATGCCACGACGATCTCGAGGAACTCGCGGAGCGTGCCATGCTCGATCGTATACGAGCCGTCCATGTAGGCTTCGCCCAGCACGATGCCCGGGCGCCGCATGAATCGGCGGACCATGTTGCTGTCGCGCAGGCGGATCGTGACGCCGGGGCCAGTCGCGGTCGAGCCGAACACATGGAACGCGCCCGATGTGTCCTCCACGGTCAGCTGGCCGTGGGTGATGAGCCGGTTGAGGAGGCGGTCGAGCGGAAGCTGGGACATCGCGCACTCTCGCGAGAGGTCCGCTCATCTTAGCGCCGGCGCCGATGCCGGCAAGCACGCCTGCTGCATGGCCGGGGTTCGCACGTCAAGACGGCACGAAGCCCGCCGCGAAGCAGCGCGACGGGCCTTTGATCAAACCAGGAGCGGAAAGCTACTCGGGCTTCTCTGCCTCGTCGCCCTCGTCCTCCGTCTCCTCCTCCTGGACCTCCACGACGTCGAGATCGCGGACCGAGAGATCCTCGCCGCGGCTCTGCCGGGCAGCCTCGTCCGCCGAACGGGCGATGTTGATCGTGACGGTGGTCTCCACCTCGGGGTGGAGGTTCACGGCGACGGTGTGGAGGCCGATGGTCTTGATCGGCTGGTTGAGGCCGATCTGGTTGCGCGAAACCGAGAAGCCTTCGGCCGTGATGACGTCGGCGAGGTCGCGGGTGTTGACCGAGCCGTAGAGCTGGCCGGTCTCGCCGGCCTGGCGGACGACGATGAAGCTCTTGCCGTGGAGCTTGTCTGCGATGGCCGCAGCCTCGCTCTTGCGCTCGAGGTTGCGGGCCTCGAGCTGCGTGCGCTGCGATTCGAACTGCTTCCTGTTGTTCTCGTTGGCGCGGAGCGCCTTACCCTGCGGCAGGAGGAAGTTGCGGCCGAAGCCGTCCTTGACGCGAACGACGTCGCCCATCTGGCCGAGGCCGGCAATGCGCTCGAGGAGAATGACGTTCATGGTGGACTCCGTTCGTGTGTGATCAGGTTCGTGTGAGGGGACCGGCCGTGTCGTTCTGGGGCCGGAGCGGGACTACGGTGTCGAGGATGCCGAGTGCCGCGTAGACGAGCACCGGAATCCCGAAGAGCGGGATGGAGGCGTAGACGAGGAAGAGGACGAGGGGCCGCGCGCCGATGCGGCGAGTGAAGGAGTGGATGATGCCGAGCCCGACGAGGAGGAGCGCGGTGCCGAACGCGCCGGCGATGGCCGCGCCCACGTCGCCGACCGGACCAGCGAACGACGCGACGATGGCACCCGCGATGAAGATGATCGAAGCCGTCCATGGAAGTCCGACGGTCCATGCGGCGAGCCGCGGCCGGACGGCGTAGCCCATCCCAACGGCGATGGAGGCGCCGAGGAACGCGTTGGCGACCGCCATGGCAATGGCGAACCCCGCGGTCGTGACCGGCAGGAAGTTGACCACGGCCTCGACGAACCAGGCGACATAGGCATCGTCGGCGGCCATCCCGGCGGCATCGAGCCAAACCGCTGCGTCCGACTGCAGTTCGGCCGTCAGCGTGACGGCATCGTACCCCGTGACCACGCCGGCAAGGATCGTTCCGGCGGCGGCGATGGCGGCGATGCGGAACAGGATGAGGCCGAGCGGATACCACTCGGTTGCGCCGTTTGGCCCGACCGCGCGCGAGAGCCCGAAATAGTGGACGATGGTCGTGACCGGCAGGCCGACGAGCAGGAGCGCAATCAGGCCCGTCGCGGGATCGACGAACAAGCCGGCGGCGATACCGAGCGTCACCGCGCCGATCGCAGCCGAGACCGACCCGAAGGCGAAGCCGGCGACGGCAAGGGGAAGTGGTGCTGCCAGGAACAGCGGCAGCGCGAGGACCGACCCGGCCGCAATGGCCGCAAGAAGGAGGGTGCTGATGAAGCCGGCGGCGATGCCGGCAGGGATGAACGGCCGCATTCTGTCTCGCTGTCCCGCCATTGCGGCGGTTAGAGGCGGCTCACGGCAAACCGGGCACGCCCCAACTGAAGAAGTGAGTAGTGAGCTGGTGAGTAGTGAATGGTGAGAGGCGCGACCCTGCTCACCACTCTGCATTCACCATCTCGCCAACCTATTTGATCACGTAAGGCAGGAGCCCGAGGAACCGGGCGCGCTTGATGGCACGGGCGAGTTCGCGCTGCTTCTTGGCCGAAACCGCGGTAATGCGGGACGGGACGATCTTGCCGCGCTCGGAGATGTAGCGCTGCAGGAGGCGCGTGTCCTTGAAGTCGATCTTCGGGGCGTCGGTGCCCGACAACGGATCGGACTTGCGGCGGCGGAAGAAGGGCCGGCGGGCCGGCAGTTGGTTGATGTCGACCATGATTACTCGTCCCGGCCAGAAGAAGCACCGTCATCGTCGCGCCGCGGACGGTCGCTTCGCGGGCCGCGGTCGCCGCGGTCACCACGGTCACGGCCGAACGGCCGGTCGCCGCGCGGGCCGCGATCGTCCCTATCGCTGCGGTCACGCTTCTGCATCATCGCCGACGGCTCGTTGTCGAGCGCTTCGACACGCACGGTCATGTAACGGAGGACATCCTCGCTGAGGCCGATCAGGCGCTCCATCTCGGCGACCGCCGCGGGCGGGGCGTCGATGTTCATCAGCGTGTAGTGGGCCTTGCGGTTCTTGCGGATCCGGAAGGAGATCGACTTGAGGCCCCAGGCCTCGACCTTGCCGACGGTCCCGCCACCGGAGGCGATCGTGCCCTTCATCTGCTCGACGAGAGCCTCGACCTGCTGGCCCGACATGTCCTGCCGGGCAAGGAATACGTGTTCGTAGAGCGGCATTGCCGACCTTTCCTGTTCCGTCCGGCGCCAAGCCTCACCGAAGCCCTTTGGGAAAGGCGGTCGGTAATCTTCGAGAGCGGAGACACGGGAGGACAGGTCAACTCGATGACCCCGCGGCCACAGGCCGCCTCCGTTCAGCCCCCAGCCGGGACGATTGCGAAGGCCGCGTTATACGGAAAGCGCACGCCGATGCAAGGGGTGGGCGCTGGTTCGGGATTCAAGCTGTCTTCTGGACACAGTAATGCGGCGCCCTGGAGACCAGGCGGTAGCCCGGGAGGGCCGCGGCCCTGACTGCAGCCTCCGTCGCCCCATAGTACCATCCCGCGCCGGTATCATCGAAGAGCACGAATCCGCCCCTGGCGAGGTGCCGATCGACGTTGCTGAAGTCTGCCCATGTCTGCTCGAACGAGTGGTCGCCGTCGATGTAGGCGAAGGCGATCGCGCCGCCGAGGCTCGCCCGGCGGCCGAAGTAGTCCGTTCGCGTCTCATGCGCCTGCCACGCCGCGAAGAACGCGTCCGAGAGAAGTTCGAAATGGTGTGGCAGGCGGTCGGCGGAGTTGAGTCGTGTCGCGCGGTCAAAGGTATCCCTGATGAATCCCCTTTGCCGCTCGGCCCACTCCTGAGGTTCGAGGCCAGAACCGAGCGGCGCCGGCATATCGGGGTTCGCCAGCCACGGATCGGCTGAAAAGAAGGATGCGGTGCGGCCGTGCCTCGCAATGAAGTGGCCGATAGCATTCGTCGACAGGCCGGCGTGGCAGCCGATCTCGACCACGGCGCCGTCGGGCATTTCGCGGATGCAATGGTCGAAGGCGCGGACATTGCCGGGATTGAGCCATCCGGGGATGCTGCTGTGCAGCCACGACAGGTAATCGCCCGGCGGCTGGCGCTCCCTCCGGCGTCCGCTCCTCGCGCGACTGGCGAGGGTCCAGAGAAAGGGCGGCACGATCTGCCGCAGCAAGCTCATCGCGGTCATTCGCACCGTGCGCGGGGGCGCGCTCGGACGGTCGGAGCGCAATCAGAGCCTGACACGGGCATCTGTCGTCGGCAACGTCATGCGTGCGCTTTCCCCAGCAGACCGGCATTGCAAACCGGCCGGATTATTGACTCGCTCCCGCCAAACGGAAACAAGGCACCCATCGCCGCCCCGCCGGGTGGCCTCCTCATTCCTTAGGATCGGCATGGGAACGGCACTCGTATTCCCGGGGCAGGGCAGCCAGGCAGTCGGCATGGGCAAGGCGCTCGCCGAAGCCTATCCGGAAGCCGCGGCCGTCTTTGCCGAAGTGGACGACGCATTGGGCGAAAAGCTCTCTGCGATCATCTTCGAGGGGCCTGCCGACGCGTTGACCCTGACGCGGAACACCCAGCCTGCCCTGATGGCCGTCAGCATCGCCGCGCTCCGCGCGTTGACGGGCGGCGCGGGCCGGCTCCCGTCCTCCGTCACCTACCTGGCCGGCCATTCGCTCGGCGAATACGCCGCGCTTGCCGCCGCGGGCAGCCTGACGCTCGCCGACACGGCGCGCCTCCTCCGCCTCAGGGGCGAGGCGATGCAGCGCGCCGTGCCGCCCGGCGAGGGCGCGATGGCTGCGATCCTCGGCCTCGACGCCGAGGTCGTCCGCGAGGCAGCGGCCGAGGGCTGGGCGCCGGGAGAAATGTGCGAACTGGCCAACGACAATGGGGGCGGACAGATCGTCATCTCCGGCCACAGGGCTGCCGTCGACCGCGCGCAGACCGCCGCGAAGGCCTGGGGTGCCAAGCGCACCTTGCTTCTGCCGGTGAGCGGTCCGTTCCATTCCAGCCTGATGGCGCCGGCCGCGCGCGAGATGGCCGATCTCCTTGCCGGCGTCACGATCTTGCCGCCTTCGGTGCCAGTGGTCGCCAACGTGACCGCCCGACCGCACGAGGGGCCCGACACCATCCGCGGGCGGCTGGTCGAGCAGATCACCGGCACGGTGCGATGGCAGGAATCGGTGGCATGGATGAGCGG
>CAXNGA010000161.1:0-5297 GCA_964201375.1 Kaistiaceae bacterium | reverse complement strand
CCGCTCGGTCGTCGATCTCCAGGCCGCCATCAATCGCTTCGTCGAGGAAACCAACCAGATGCCCAAGCCTTTCACCTGGACCGCCGATCCCGACAGAATCATCGCCGCCGTCAGGCGAGGGCACCAAGTGTTAGATTCCATCCACTAGTGCTTTGCCGGCGCCGCAACCTGGCGGCCGCCGCGTCGTATCTGATGCCGCGAGGGTGATCCGGATACGAAGGTCCCTCGTAGAGATGCCAACGTTTCCGCACGGAAGGGCCTGTTCTTGCGCTACGGTACTCCACCTTCCTCGGGCGGTCCGAAACGGATCGCCGTGATCGGCACCGGCGTTGCGGGGCTCTCCGCGGCGTGGCTTCTCAGCCGCCGCCATGCCGTCACCGTCTACGAGCGGGATTCCTGGCTCGGGGGGCACGCCCATACGGTGATGGCACCGGCGGCTTCGGGCGCGATCCCGGTCGACACCGGGTTCATCGTTTACAACGAGAGCAACTATCCGAACCTGACCGCGCTGTTCCGCCATCTCGGTGTTCCCACCGAAGCCTCCAGCATGTCCTTCTCGGCGTCGGTGGACGGCGGCCGGTTCGAGTATTCGAGCGCCAGCACGAACGCCTATTGCGGCCAGCGCCGCAACCTCTTTCGCCCGCGCTTCTGGCGCATGACGCGCGACCTCTTCCGCTTCTACCCTGCCGCCCGGGCGCTGCCGGTGGATGCGAGCTGCGAGGACATCACGATCGGCGAATGGCTCGATCGGGAGGGCTATTCGGCGACCTTCGTGAACGACCATGTGCTGCCGATGGCCGCCGCGATCTGGTCGACGACGCCCGCCGAGGTCCGCGCCTATCCGCTCCGCGCCTACCTTCGCTTCTTCGCCAGCCACGGGCTCCTGTCGATCACGCGCCGCCACCACTGGCGGACGGTGACGGGCGGCAGCCGCCAATACGTCGACCGCATCTCCGCCGGGTTCACGGACGTGCGGCTCAATACCCCCGTGCGCCGGATCGAGCGCGGGCCGGCGGGCGTCCTCGTCGAGGACGAGACCGGCCAGGTGGAGCGCTTCTCGGACGTGGTGATCGGCGCCCATGCCGACGACGCGCTGCGGCTGCTGGGCGATGCGGACGGCGCGGAGCGCGCGGTCCTGGGCGCATTCGGCTATACCAAGAACGATGCAGTCCTTCACACCGACGCCTCGCTGATGCCCCGCAACAGGCGCGTCTGGTCGAGCTGGAACTTCATCGGCGAGGATGCCGACGCCGGCGACGGCCAGCTCACGGTGACGTACTGGATGAACCGGCTCCAGAACATCGATCCGGCAACGCCGCTGTTCCTGACGCTCAACCCGCGCCGCGAGCCGCGGGCGGGGTCGGTGATCGGCCGCTACTCATACAGCCATCCCTATTTCGACCGCTCCGCGCTCGAGGCGCAGCAGCAGCTCTGGCGGCTCCAGGGCGTCCGCCGCACCTGGTTCTGCGGCGCCCATTTCGGTTACGGCTTCCACGAGGACGCACTTCAGTCCGGCCTTGCGGTCGGCGAGGCGCTCGGCGGCGAACGGCGGCCCTGGGCGATGCCGGAAGGACGGATCGCTCCGGCCTGGCACCCGGCACCGTCCGAGGTAGCGGAGGCAGCCGCGTGAGATCGGCGCTCTATCGCGGGATCGTCGTCCACCAGCGGATGCGCCCCAGGGCGCACCGGCTGCGCTACCGCGTGTTCTCGCTGCTGATCGACCTCGACGAACTGCCGGAGATATCGAAGCGCCTGCGCCTCCTCGGCGCCGACAGGCGCGGTATCTTCAGTTTCCGCCAGTCGGACCACGGCGCCCGGACAGAAGGTGAAAGCCTGCGCGCCTGGGTTGACGCGCGGCTTGCCGAGGCGGGTATCGCGATTCCCGGCGGACGGGTGGAACTGGTCTGCTATCCGCGCATGTTCGGCTTCGTCTTCAATCCGCTCAGCGTCTTCTTCTGCCGCGATGCCGCGGGCGCGCTGGTGGCGATCCTCTACGAGGTAGCCAACACGCACGGCGAATCGCACACCTACGTCATCCCGGCAGCCCCTGACGGAGCGGGCGTGGTGCGCCAGTCGGCCGACAAGCTGTTCTACGTCTCGCCCTTCCTTCCCGTGGGCGGCCGCTACCGCTTCCGCATCGATCCGCCCGGCAGGGACGTCGGCCTCGTCATCGGCCTCGACGACGCGGAGGGACTGCTCCTGACGGCATCGTTCCGCGGCGAGCGGACGGAGCTCACGGACGGCGCGCTCCTGAAGGCGCTGTTTGCCTACCCGCTGATGACCCTCAAGGTGATCGCCGGCATCCACTGGGAAGCGTTCCGGATCTGGCGGAAGGGCATCGCCTATCTCCACCATGCCCCCGCGGGCGTGCGGCAGTCGAGCAGTGTCGGCCGGCCCGAGGGCGGGCGCGAGCTTGCGCCGGCCGGGGGCGAAGCGCCCCGCCTCGTCACTCCCCTGGTCACGCCGCGGGCGGCGCGCCCTTCGGGGCCGGAGTGATCCGCCGGGCGATCGCGAAAAAGAGCGGGTAGGGGAGGAGCTGCAGGAGCTTCATCCCGATCTTCATCTGCCACGGGAACACGATCTCGAACTTCCGGCTGCCGAGCCCCCGGACGATCGCTTCCGCCGCCCCTTCCGTCGAGATCAGGAACGGCATCTGGAACGGGTTCTTCCGCGTCAGCGGGGTGTCGACGAAGCCCGGAGAGACGAGCCGCAGCGAGACGCCGTGCAGTTCGCACTCCGGCCGCAGAGCCTCGCACATCGTGATGAGGGCGGACTTGGTCGCGCCATAGCCCGCCGTCGTCGGCAGGCCGACATAGCCGGACACGGACGACACCACGGCGATTTCGCCCGCCCGCCGTGCCACGAAATCGGGAAGGATGGCCGCAAGGCAGTTCGCCGAGCCCATCAGATTCGTTTCGACGAGCTTGCGGAACGCAGGAAGGTCGAAGGCGTCGGCGGCGATGGGTGTGTGCGTGCCGGCGTTGAGAATCGCCAGGTCGATCGGCCCGAGTTGCTCGCGAATGGCGGCGGTGGCCGACGCAATGCCGGGTGCGTCGGTGATGTCGAGCGGGAAGGCGACGATGCGGCCGTTCGGCGGCGCGGCGCGGACGACGTCCGCCAGTTCCGCTTCGTTCCGCGCGCTTGCGGCCACCGTCCAGCCGCGACGGGCGAGGGCGAGCGCCGTGGCCCGGCCGATGCCCTTGCTCGCGCCCGTCACCCAGGCGATGCCGGGCCTGTCGATTACTGCCATGAAGCCTCCGAGGGTCGTAGCAGACTCTTACGCTCGCGCGGCGCGGGCGGATGCGCCAGGCTCAGGCCTTCACGAGCCGGAGGCCGCGCTCCAGCGCCAGGAGCACCTGGCGAAGGTCGTGGCCGCGCTTGAGGATATAGCCGCCGGCAGCGAGAATTGCGTAGGCGCCCTGGCGGCGCGCGAGCGACGGCTTCTTGACGATGCGGTACAGCGGCTGCTCGGAGGTTCGCCGGAAGATCGAGAACACCGCCTCGTCGGAATCGTGGTCGATGGCGTAGTCGCGCCACTCGCCTTCCGCGACCTTGCGGCCGTAGACCGACAGGATCGCGCTCAGTTCCCTGCGGTCGAAGTGCACGCTGGCCTGCTTCGGCCTGAAGGCGGCAAGGGCATCGACCACGCCCCGGCCGCCGCGATGCTGTTCGTCTTCACCCTCGCTCATCGCGCCTCTTCCGCCGATGTCATCACCCCGTCATGTTCCTCCCGGAACGGCGCAAGGGCAAGCTTCCGGGCGAGGAGACGCATCAAGGGACATTTCACAGTTTCGCCAACATTCAGCCCTTGCGGAGCCCGAATGGGCTACCAATATCATGCTCGTTGCCTCAGACGGTCCGGTTCGGCGGCGGCTTCGGTTTCTCAGCCCCCCAGCCCCCCGCGGTCCTGTCGGACCGGACCACCTGACCTCCGAGGCGCGACGCTTCGACAATCCCCAGAATTCTTTGCCTCGGCCGGGTCTTCCCCGGCCATTTTTCTGTGCACGCGGGCCTTGCGCCCGCCGGTCACGGAAACCTTGAATCGCGCCGCCGTCTGCGTATATCCAGCGCCAGCAGAACTCCCGTTCACGGATGACGCTCATGAGCGATGCTCCGACCGCTGGCGCACCGGCGCAGTCCCAGCCGTTCACAGCCGAGGTCTCCCGGCTCCTGCACCTGATGGTGCACTCGGTCTACTCGAACCGGGACATTTTCCTCCGCGAACTGATCTCCAATGCCGCCGATGCGTGCGAGCGGCTGCGCCTGCTGGCGCTGCAGCAGCCCGATCTCCTCGGCGGCGAGCCCGAATTCCGGATCGCGATCTCGGCCGATGCCGACCGGAAACGCCTGACCATCGAGGACAATGGCGTCGGCATGGATCGCGCAGCGCTCGTCGACAATCTCGGCACGATCGCCCGCTCCGGCACGCGCGCCTTCCTCGATGCCGCCGGCGACAAGGCGTCCGGCACCGCGCTGATCGGCCAGTTCGGCGTCGGCTTCTATTCCGCCTTCATGGTCGCGGACGAGGTCGAGGTGTTCTCGCGGCCCGCCGGCAAGGACGAGGCCTGGCGCTGGGTCTCGGACGGGAAGGGCGCCTTCACGGTCGAGCCGATCGACGTTGCCACGGCGCCCGCCCGCGGCACGCGCGTGGTGCTTCACCTCTCCGAAGAGGCCGCGACCTATACCGACCCCGACACGATC
Source organism: Kaistiaceae bacterium (assembly GCA_964201375.1). Taxonomy (GTDB): domain Bacteria; phylum Pseudomonadota; class Alphaproteobacteria; order Rhizobiales; family Kaistiaceae; genus JADLGL01. Next base: position 596 of record CAXNGA010000161.1, on the reverse strand, counting down.
GAGCGCATCGTCGCCGAACACTCCGCGCATGTGCCGGTGCCGATCTTGCTGCGGGTCGATGACACCACCACCCGTTCGCTCGCCGACGGCAGCGCGCTGTGGCGGAAGCCGAAGGCGTCGATCGACAGGAAGGCTTATGCCGAGTTCTACAATCATGTCAGCGGCCAGTACGACGAGCCGGCGCTGACGCTGCATTTCCGGGCCGAGGGCCGGCACGAATACGCCGCGCTCCTGTTCGTCCCGTCGTCCAAGCCGTTCGACCTGTTCGACCCGGAGCGGAAGAGCCGGATCAAGCTCTACGTCCGCCGCGTCTACATCACCGACGAGGCAAGGATCCTGCCGGCGTGGCTGCGGTTCGTCCGCGGCGTCATCGATTCGGAGGACCTGCCGCTCAACCTCTCGCGCGAAATGCTGCAGTCGAACCCCGTGCTGACGCAGATCGGCAAGGGAGTGACGACGCGGCTCCTCGCCGAACTCGACAAGCTGGCGAAGGACGACCGCGACACCTTCCTCAAGGTGTGGGAGGCGTTCGGGCCCGTCCTCAAGGAAGGGCTCTACGAGGAGCCGGAGCGGCGCGACGCGCTGTTCGGCCTCGC
>CAXNGA010000160.1:0-5303 GCA_964201375.1 Kaistiaceae bacterium | reverse complement strand
CGAAGTCGGCGACGACTTCGCGCCATACGGCCTCGAACTCCTGCTCGACCATCGTGGGCGGGCTGTCGAACTTGTGCAGCGTATCGAGCTGGTCGAGGAGCTGCCGCTTGACGCGCTGGCGTGCCGGCGCCTGGTTCTGCGAGCTCAGCTGCGTGCGGACGGCCTGGCGCATCTTGTCGACGCTCTCGACGCCGAGCTGCTGGGCCAGAGCGTCGTCGATCTTGACCGATTCCGCGGCCGAGACTTCCTTCACGGTGACGTCGAAGGTGGCAGCCTTGCCTGCGAGAGCTGGCGCGCCGTAGTCCTGGGGGAAGGTCACGTTGAGGACGCGCTGCTCGCCGGCAGTGGCGCCAACCAGCTGCTCCTCGAAGCCGGGAATGAACTGGCGCGAGCCGATCACGATGCTGGCGTCCTGGTCGGCGCCGCCCTCGAAGGGCACGCCGTCAACCTTGCCGACATAGTCGATCGTGACACGGTCGCCATCGGACGCGGCGCCGTCCTTCGTCGCGTATGTCGCAGCGTTGCGGGCGAGCGCGAGCATCTGGCGCTCGATCTCCTCGTCGGGAATCTCGACGATCGGGCGCTCGACCGAGATCGTCTTGAAGTCCCCGAGGGTGATGCGCGGCAGAATCTCGTAGGCAAGGCCGTATTCGAGGTCGGCCTTGGCATCGAGGATGCGGTTGGCCTCCGTCTCGTCCTCGGTGAGGGTGAATTTCGGCTGAAGCGCGGGGCGCTCGTCGCGCTGGCGGAGAAGCTCGTTCGTCTTCTCGTTGAGCACGTCGTTGACGATCTGAGACATCGTCTGGCGGCCGGCGAGCCGGCGGAGGTGGGCGATCGGCACCTTGCCGGGCCGGAAGCCGCGGATCTGGGTCGTGCCCTTCATCTCCTCGAGCTTCTCGTTGAGGCGGGTCTCGAGTTCCTCGCGCGGAACGACCACCTTGAACTCGCGCTTCAAGCCCTCGGAAAGGGTCTCGGTCACCTGCATCGTCATCATCCCTTCGTCCGGCCTTTCCCGGCCGGGCCGTCATCAACGTTGTTCTCGGCAGAGCCACCGGCCGGGCCGCCTCCGCCGAACTGGTGCGGGCGGAGGGACTTGAACCCCCACGGCGTAAGCCACTGGAACCTAAATCCAGCGTGTCTACCAGTTCCACCACGCCCGCAAGCGTTCGGAGGCCAGCGGAACCTGACCAAAAAGCGTGCCTGCTATAGCCAAGCGCCCCACGAGGGTCAAAGGAAAACCGGGATTTCGCCCGGCTCTCATTCGCCGGCACGAATTGTCATACCGCCCGTGGTTTGGCAGGATTCGGGTTCGAAGGTATCCGGAGCGGATTCGCTTGAGCATCGGGAACATCCCGCTCGCCGACATCGTCGGGGTGATCGGCTTCGCGTTCGCCTGGGTCGGCTACTCGCTGCTGATCGACCATGGCCCGCTGGCTAAGCTGACCCTGTCCTCGGCCATGGACCGCCAGCGCCAGACCTGGGTGCGCCTTGCCCAGCAGCGCGAGAACCGCATCTCCGACACCAACATCCTCGGCGGCCTGCAGCAGGGCGCGGCGTATTTCGCATCCGCCTCGACGCTGGTCATAGGCGGCTGCCTCGCCGTCCTCGGCTCACGCGACGCTGTCGTCACCGTCATCGAGGACATCACGCTGGTCGATGCAGGGTCGAGCCAGCTTTTCGACGTGAAGATAGTCGGGCTCCTCGTGATCTTCGTGTACGCCTTCTTCAAGTTTACGTGGAGCTACCGGCTCTACAACTACGCTTCGATCCTCCTGGGCGCGCTGCCGCCGCCGAGCGAAGCGGGGCTACCCGCCACGGACGTCGCGATCGACCGTGCCCTCGTCTTTCTCAGGCTCGGCGGTCGCAACTTCAACCGTGGCCAACGGGCATTCCTGTTCGCGATCGCCTTCCTCGGCTGGCTCGGCGGCCCGTGGGTACTTCTGGGCGGCTCGGTCTTCGTGCTCGCCGTCTTCCTGCACCGCCAGTTCCTTTCGGTGCCGGCGCGCGCGGTCAGGCGGATGCCGGCGGAGATTCCGCGGGCATTCCCTGCCCCGCCCACAGGCGGTTGATCCCCGACATCTTCAGGGTTTCCGCCACCGCTGCCGCGCGGGCGCAAAAGCGAGGTGTCCAGGTCCCAGCACGAGGCCGGAACGGCTGCGACACCGGCGGGAAACCCTGACTGGTCAGAGGGTTCTCCCAACCGGAAACGCGCCTTCTTCAGGACACATCATTCTCGCTGGACATCGTGGGGGATTTTCTGCAGAGTGCGAAAGCTGACTTTCCAGGTCAGCTTTCCCCGACCTGCTCTGCGGGTCATTGTTCTGCCAACTTCGAGGGCGATGAGGCACAAGCCGCCTTATCGTCCTCCCTTTATTCGCCGTCATATCGCGGCGTAGGGCAGGTCGATATCCGGGTTCTCAGCTTCGCGCCAGCAGTATCGTTCCGCTCAGCGAGGGAGAACCGCTGCGGCCCTGATCGCCTCGGCGACGGATAGCGCCTTGGCAGCCGCACGCCCCGGTACCCCGACCGAGGCCCTGCCCTGGATCGCGTCGAGGAATGCCTGGATTTCCGTCGCCAGCGCATCGGCAGCCACGACCTCGACCGTGCTCCTCTCGGCCCCCTTCGCCGCAAAGGCGGCAACAGTCCGGGCGGTGAGGTCCGCGGCAAGCGTCCGGTCCCGCTCATGCACCACGATGGATCGCGCAGGCGCCGCGGCGACGCGGCTGGCGCTCAACTCGGCGACGGCGCCGCTCGCGAAAGTCAGACGCGCATTCACCGCATCGAACCCGTGCCCCATCATCTCCACCGCCGCAGCTTCTACGCCCACCACCCCGGATCCGGCGAGATCGAGCGCGAGGTCGATGTCGTGGATCATGAGGTCGAGGACGACGTCCACGTCCGTGACGCGACCGGTCCATGGCGCGTGCCGCCGGAGTTCGAGAAGCCGCGGCTCACCGAGAGCGCCCCGAAGCGCCCGATAGGCCGGATTGAAGCGCTCGATGTGCCCGACCTGGAGCACCACACCGGCGCGCGCCGCCCGCTCGGTGAGGTCGCTCGCCTCCGCGGCGGTTGCAGCCAGCGGCTTCTCGACCAGCACATGGACGCCCGCGTCGATGAAGGCGCATGCGACCTTGTGGTGCAGCGCAGTTGGCGCTGCGATCGAGACGGCATCGACCCGACCGATCAGGGCCGTCGGGTCGGCGACGTGAATGTCGCCATAGGTCGAACGGATGAACTCGCCGCGCGCGGGGCTCGGATCGGCGATGCCGGTGAACGCGACCTCCCTGTGGGCCGCGTAGTGCTTTGCGTGGAAGGAGCCAAAATAGCCGAGCCCGACGACGCCGGCGCGGATTGGGTCCGCCATTGATGAATCTCCTAGAGCAGCCCGAACCACCAGGCCGCAAGGCCGAGGAAGGCGAAGAAGCCGATCACGTCCGTGACGGTGGTCACGAACACGGCGGACGCGATGGCCGGGTCGACCTTGAGCCGGTTGAGGGCCAGCGGGACGAGGACGCCGGCAAGGCCTGCGACGAGCATGTTGAGGACGAGGGCGGAGGCGATCACGACGCCGAGGTCGATGTTCTCGAACCACCATCCCGACGCGACACCAATGAGTATCGCAATGACGATGCCGTTCACGAGACCGACTGCCGCCTCGCGTCGGATGATGCGCCACGTGTTGCGCCGGCTCAGCTCGCGCGTGGCGATGGCGCGGACGGTGACCGTCATGGCCTGCGTGCCGGTGTTGCCGCCCATCGACGCGACGATGGGCATGAGCACTGCAAGCGCCACCATCTCTTCGATCGTCCCCTCGAAGAGGCCGATGACGGAGGCCGCAAGGATCGCCGTGAAGCTGTTGACCACGAGCCATGGCAGGCGCGAGCGGGACGAGGTCAGGATGGTGTCCGAAAGATCCTCGTCGCCCACTCCCGCAAGGCGCTTGATGTCCTCATCGACCTCCTCCTGGATCACATCGACGACGTCGTCGATGGTGAGGACGCCGACGAGGCGGTCTTCCTCGTCCAGCACGGGTGCCGACACCAGATTGTAGCGCTCGAACCGCGGCGCCACCTCCTGGAGGTTCTCGCTCGCATGCACCACGTGCCGCGACTCGGTCATGAGTTCGACCATCGGCCGGGGCCGCTGCGAGCGAAGCAGCTGGCTCAGCGGGACGATGCCGAGGAGCTTGAACGCCGGGTCGACGACGAAGACCTCGTGGAACTCGTCCGGCAGGGTCTCACCGGCCTCGCGCAGATGATCGATCGTCTGGCCTGCGTTCCAGAACTGCGGCACTGCGATGAACTCGTTCCGCATGCGCCGCCCGGCGGAGCCCTCGGCGTAGTCGAGGCTCCGCTTGAGTGCGATCCGGTCGATGACCGACATCTGGTCGAGGATCTTCTCGCGGTCCTCGTCGTCGAGATCCTCGAGGATGTAGACAGCGTCGTCCGAATCGAGTTCGGCGACACCTTCCGCGACCGTGTTGGCCGGCATGTCCTCGAGCAGCTGGACACGGACGCTCTCGTCGAGTTCGGTCAGCGCGGCGAAGTCGAAATCCTCGCCGAGCAGCTGCGCGAAGTCCGAGCGGAGTTCGGCCGGCAGCGCTTCGATGAGGGCGGCGACATCGGCCGCGTGCAGGTCGCCGGCAAGGGTGAAGACCCGCTCGCGTTCACCGGCCTCGACAGCGGCTTCTACCGCGTCGATGAAGTCCGGATCGAGGTTCCCGTCCTCGTCGCGGATCGGACGATCCTCGTCTGGCGGGATGTCGCGCCGCGCACCCGGTTCTTCGGCCATGACATCCTCCGCGCTCGCACCGCGTCAAAAAGGAAACACCGGCCAGAGGCCGGTGCGTCAACTGGGCGGTCATCCGCCGGTCGAAGGTCCTGATCGAGCCACTGGCAAGGCCCGATCAAAGCTCCAGCAATGGTGCGGTCGAGAAGACTCGAACTTCCACGGGTTGCCCCACAGCGACCTCAACGCTGCGCGTCTACCAGTTCCGCCACGACCGCACACACTGGATTGCCGCGGAAGCGAAACCCGCCCCGCGCGGCGCGAGGGGTGTAACAAATCGATTCCGGGCATACAAGGCGGGGTGCAGGCAAAACCGCGGCCCCGCCGCGATTGAATGCCGCGCCGAACGATCCCAGATTCCGGTTTGTCATGCACACCGCCTCCTCGCTCGAACCCGACGCCGGATCGCCCCACCGCGACGAGGTCGAATGGCGGACCGAGCCGGGCCTCCTCTCCTACCCCGACGCCATGGCGCAGATGGAAACGAGCGTTGCGGCGATCGCCGACGGCGCCCG
>CAXNGA010000159.1:0-5338 GCA_964201375.1 Kaistiaceae bacterium | reverse complement strand
CGCCAACTGGGGCCTCAACCTCAACGAAAACCTAGTCCCGGTCGATACCGAGAAATTCCAGACCTCGGAGCGGGGCATCTTCGCGGCCGGCGACATCAACACCTATCCGGGCAAGATCAAGCTGATCCTCTGTGGCTTCCACGAGGTTGCCCTCGCGGCCCGCGCCATCGAGCGGATAATCTTCCCGGACAAGAAGCAGGTCTTCCAGTACACGACCTCGTCGTCGTCCCTGCAGAAGAAGCTGGGCGTCCTGTAGCGGCGCCGGGCCTGTCGCCTGCCGCGGCAGGCCGGAAAGAGCGGCACTGCGACGCCGGAAGAAGTCGCGGCAGTGTTCGCCCGCCGTCGGCGGGAATGATCTCGAGCGCCTCGACCTGCTCGTTGCCCCGCGAAATGGACCGCTACCCCGGCAGCGCCGGGATGCGTAGCGGACGACGGCTTGTCGCGTGGACGAGATCGGCTGCTGTGGTTGGCTGGTCGAGGTCGATCGACGCGCGCGCCCGCAATTCCCTGGGCGCGCTGCCCACCACGCCGACTCGGGCGACCGCGCTAAACGGACCTGCAACCTATTTCGAGGAAGGTAACGCGAGTTCGGGTCGGATTGCGTCGCCCAGAGGACCGCTCCCCCGTTGTCGGACGATCCTTCCATGCCGCGCACCCGCCCGCCCTCCGAGCACGACTACGCCGCGATCGAGGCTGCCGTGATGGAGACCGAGCGAGGCCGCTGGTTCCTCGCCGAGCATGCTGCCCGCCACCGCGTCGCCGACACGGAAACGGTCCTGGCAGCGATCGGCCGGATGGAGGCCGCCGCGCCGTCGATACCCGCCCAGGTCGAGGCCGGCCTCAAGGACATCGGAGCAACCCTTGCAATGGCGCGGGCAGCGGCGCGGGGCAGCGGGCCGGAATCCCACCCGCCGCACCTTCGGCCGATGCAGGTCGCCGACGGCGCCATCACGGCCGTGCGCCACGTATCGCAGAAGATCCACGAGGTCGCCGTCGAACTCCGCGGGAAAGCGCAGGCGCCGAATCAGGCGGATGCCCTCGACCGCTATTGCCGCGACCTCGACAGCGCGTCCGCGCTGCAGGAGAAGGCGATCCTCCAGCTCTCGGAGCTTGCCGGCGCCGTCGACGCCATCGAGGAACGGCTGGCGTCACTGATGGCCGCACTGGCAGCGCGGCAGCCATCGATCCCCCCGCCTGCATCGGCGGGACCCGCGGCTGATGCCCCGGCTCCCGCCGACCGGGCCCCGCGCGCGGTCGAGGCGCCGCCCATCCAGCATGAGGCCCCGCCAGCGCCACAGGCAGCCGGAAGGGAGCCGCCGCGACGGACGCTGCTCCTGGTGCAGCCGCTCGGCCCGAAGCGGTAGCCGCTATGTTCCGTCGCTGCGGCGCAGCAGCGCCGTCGTGACCACGAGAAGCCACGCGAGGTAGGCTCCGACGATCAGCCGCTCGACGAGGCCCACGGCCTCGAAACCGTATGCCTCGGCATAGACTGTAGCGATGCCCGAGGACACGATGACACCGAGCATCGCGAACGAGAACGAGGCGAGCGCCTCGAACGCGGCGCGGCGTCGCGCTCCGAGCCGATGCGGCGAGCGGCGCCCCCGGCCGAAGCCCGCCTCCCGGCGCGCTGCAAATGCGAACGTTCCCACGGCAATGGCGATCGCGATGAAGACCACGCCCGTGAGCGCGAGGTGGATCGACTCGCCGGTCGATCGCGGCCCCGGCAAGCCGTCGACCGGGAAGAACGAGATCGCCGCGCCCAGCAGGCTGACCACCACGACCGCGGCGCCGGCTGCCGCGAAGCGTCTGTCATGCCGGCCAAGCCTTCCAACGATCGCAAGGCCGATACCGGTGCCGAGGAGGCAGGACGCGGCAAGGCCGACTGCCACGGCGGTCTGGTTCGGCGCATTGAGTGCCATCAGGTCGCTGATCGTATTGCCGACATGGCTGTAGCCCGGCCATGCCAGCCCGCCGACGATGACGACCAGCGTGTAGAGGATCGGTGCGGCCGCGCCTGCAGCGAGGAGCCACCGCCCGCGCACCGCGCTACCTCGCCCGCATCGCCGCGGCGGCGCGGATGAGCGCCTTCGTCGAGCCGTCCCGCTCTTGCGGCGGCTCGCCGGTCCGGACGGCGCCCACGAGGCCGGCTGCGAGGTGCTTGCCGAGCTCCACGCCCCACTGGTCGAATGAGTTCACGTTCCAGATCACGCCCTCGACGAACACCTTGTGCTCGTAGAGCGCAATGAGCTGGCCGAGCATGTCCGGATCGAGCCGCGGATAGAGGAGCGTGTTCGACGGCCGGTTGCCCGGGAAGACCTTGTGCGGAGCAAGCCCTGCGATCGCGTCCGGCGCCATGCCGGCGGCAATCAGCTCGGCCTCGGCTTCGGCGAGCGTCTTCCCCCACATCAGCGCCTCGGACTGGGCGAGACAACTCGCCAGGAGCTGGGCGTGATGCTCCGGGAGATCGTCCTGCCCTTCGGCCGCAACGAGGAAGTCCGCCGGGATCACGTCGGTTCCCTGGTGGATGAGCTGGTAGAAGGCGTGCTGTCCGTTGGTACCCGGCTCGCCGAAAACCACCGGCCCGGTCGCCCAGCGGACGACCGCGCCGTCCAGTGTGACGCGCTTGCCGTTGCTCTCCATGTCGAGCTGCTGGAGATAGGCCGCAAAGCGGTCGAGGCGCTGGTCGTAGGGCAGCACGGCGTGGGCCGCGTAGCCCCAGACATTGCGGTGCCAGACGCCGAGCAGCGCCATGAGCACCGGCAGGTTCTCGCCGAGCGGCGCCTCCGCGAAGTGCCGGTCCATCTGGTTGGCCCCGCGCAGGAGCGCACGAAAACCGTCGGCGCCGACCGCGATCGCGAGCGGCAGGCCGATCGTCGACCACAGCGAGTAGCGGCCGCCCACGAAGTCGCCGAACCCGAAGGCGCGATCGGCATGAATGCCGAAGTCGCTCATCCGCTTCTGCGCCGTCGACATCGCCGCGAACTGGCGCCCCACGGCGGCCTCGCCGAGCGCATCGGCGACCCAGCGGCGCGCCGTGGCGGCGTTCGTCATCGTCTCGGTCGTCGTGAAGGTCTTCGACGCCACCAGGAACAGCGTCGTGCCGGGCTCGAGGCCGCGCAGCGTATCGGTGATGTGGGCACCATCGACATTGGAGACGAAGTGGACGCGTGGCCCGGCATGATAGGGGCGGAGCGCCCGGGTCGCCATCGCCGGCCCGAGGTCGGAGCCGCCGATGCCGATGTTGACCACGTCGGTGAACCGGCCGGATACGCCGCCGATCGTGCCGGTGCGCACGGCCTCCGCATAGGCGAGCATCCTGTCGAGCTCCGAGCGGATTCCGGGCATCACGTCCTCGCCGTCGACCCGGGCCACCGCGTCGGGGCCGGCGCGGAGCGCCGTATGGAGGACCGCGCGGTTCTCGGTGACGTTGATCGCCTCGCCCGACAGCATCGCGGCCCGGCGTTCGGGCACTCCGGCTGATTCCGCAAGGCGGACCAGAGCGGCAAGCGCATCCTCGTCGAGGCGGTTCTTCGAGTAGTCGAGCAGGAGGTCGCCCGACCGGGCCGAGAAGCGCTCGAACCGCCCGGCATCGCCGCGGAACATCTCGCGCATCGACACCGGCGCGATGCGCTCGCGATGGCGTTGCAGCCCGGGAAGGGCGTCTTCCAGCGCCGTCATGCCCTGCCCCGCCGCGCCGCCGAAGCCTCGCCCAGCACCATCATTTCAGCCATGCCTCCATGCGTTGCACGGCCTCGGCGATGTCGGCCGGCGACCCTGCAAAGGAAAACCGGATCGAGCCGCCACCGGCGGCCGGATCAAAATCGATGCCCGGTGTTGCCGCAACGCCGGCCTCGGCCAGCATCCGCGCGGCAAATGCCTCGGCATCGTCGCCGAGCCCACCCAGCGAGGCATAGACGTAGAACGCGCCGTCGACCGGGTAGAGGCCGGTAAAACCGAGCTCCGGCAGGCGCCGGAGGAGGAGTTTGCGGCTCGCGGCGTAGCCGTCGCGGACGGCGTCGAGTTCTTCCGCCGCGTCGAAGGCAGCGATCGCCGCCTGCTGCGAGATGTCCGGCGGGCAGATGTAGAGGTTCTGCGCGATGCGCTCGACCGGCCGCACGAGGTCCTCGGGCAGCACCATCCAGCCGATCCGCCAGCCGGTCATGCAGTAGTACTTCGAGAAGGAGTTCACGACGATCGCGTGGGGCGACATGCCCGCCGCCGTCGCGGCCACGCCGTCATAGACGATGCGGTGGTAGATTTCGTCCGAGATGTAGCGGATGCCGAGCTCGTCTGCGGTGGACACGAGCGCGGCGAGTTGCGCCGGCGTCAGCATCGTGCCGGTGGGATTGGCCGGGCTCGCGATCAGGACACCCGACAGCTCCTGCTCGGCATGAACCGCGCGAAGCCGCTCCGGCGTCAAGACCGGCGCATCGGCCGACAGCTCCACCTCGACCGGCACGAGGTCGAGCGCACCGAGGATGTTGCGGTAGGCGGGGTAGCCCGGTGCCGTCACGAGGACGCGGTCGCCCGCATCGAAGGCGGCAAGAAGCGCAAGGTTGAAGGCCGCGGACGACCCGGTGGTGATCGCCACACGCAGCGGCTCGACCTGGACGCCATACGCCTCTTGGTAGTGCCGCGCGATGCGCTCGCGCAACGCCGGTATGCCGAGTGCCTCGGTGTAGCCGAACCGGCCGGCGGCGAGCGCCGCGCTGGCTGCCGCCATCACCGCGCGGGGCGTGGGCGCGCTCGGCTGGCCGACTTCCATGTGGATGACGCGCGCACCGGCAACCTCGCGGCGGTTGGCTGCGGCAAGGATGTCCATGGCCACGAAAGGGCGGATCGCGCTCCGGCGCGAAGCGGCAGGCGCGGCAGCGGCCGTTTGCAGTCTGTTCATCGCCTTCCGCCCCTGGACGCGCCGTACCTTCCGGGCGGCCCGCCTTGCCCCGGCCGCGATTGGCGGCAAAGAACCGGTTAGCGGCAAGCGTTCGCCGGAGGTCGTCGGTACCAGCGGAACCGGCGGTTTGAAAGGGTTGCCTTGTCGCGAGGGGGCCGCCACAACCGTGCCGTCTCGCCTCGATATGGACGAGAGTGTACTCGTCGCGCGCCGGCGCCAACGGTTCGTTCGTCATCTCTGCCTATAGAGGCGCAGTCCACGGATCGGTCGAAGATGTCCCTGTCGTCGCGTTTCACCGCCACCATTGCCGCAATTGTCGCAGTCGCGATCGGCGGCGTCGTCCTTGCCTTCGCCACGCACGGCTCGGGGCTGACAGCCGTTGCGGCAGCCGGAACGACGCCCCTCGTGGTAGCGCAGGCGCCCCCCCTGGCCGACCCGATCCCG
>CAXNGA010000158.1:0-5350 GCA_964201375.1 Kaistiaceae bacterium | reverse complement strand
GCCAACGACGACGTCGTTGCGCTCGTTGCCGATGCCGGCAACGTCGTCATGCCGTCGATCAGCTACAATGGCTGGAACTACTCGACGCTCGACCAGATCACGCTCGAGAACGTCGACCAGCTCCAGATCGCCTGGACGTGGCAGATCGGTATTCTCGATTCGCACGAGGCCTCGCCGCTCGTCATCGGCGACGTGATGTACATCGCCTCGCCGAAGCCGAACTACGTCTACGCGCTCGACCTCACCCGTGAAGGCGTCATCCTCTGGGAGTTCCGCCCGGACATGAACGTCGAGGAAGCGACCCGCCAGGGTTGCTGTGGCGCTCAGACCCGCGGCCTCAACTACGCCGAGGGCAAGATCTTCTTCAACACGCTCGACGGCCAGTTCTTCGGCCTCGATGCGACGACCGGTGAGGCGCTCTGGCGCACCGTCGGCGCCGACCTGTCGATCGGTGAGACCACCGTCGGCAACATGGTCATCGTCAACGACCTCCTCATCGCCGGCAACGCCGGCGGCGAGCGCGGCGTCCGCGGCAAGGTCCAGGCGTTCGACATCAACTCGGGGCAGCTGCAGTGGGTCATGTACAGCATGGGCCCGGACAACGAAGTCGGCATCACCCCCGGCTACACCGCCTTCTACGCCGACAACCAGACCTCGCTGTCGACCTGGTACGGCGATTCCTGGCGTCGTGGCGGCGGCACGGTTTGGGGCTACATCACGGCCGACCTCGAGCGGAACGCGTTCTACTACTCGACCGGCAATTGCGGTCCGTGGAACCCGGACTACCGTCGTGAATGGGGCGTCATCAACCTCGACGAAAACGGCGGTATGATCGACTACCGCAACAACTGGTGTGCCTCCACGATCGCCCGCGATGCCACGACCGGCAACCTGATCTGGGCGTTCAGCAATACCCCGGCCGACCCGTGGGATCTCGACGAGCCGCTGATCAACCCGCTGGTCACCGTCGATGGCACCGATGCCGTCATCCGCGCCGCCCGCAATGGCTTCTTCTTCGTGTGGGATCGCGACACCGGTGAGCTGCTGAAGGAGCCGTGGGCGTTCGTCTACGTCGACAACATCCTCGGCTACAACATGGAAAACGGCCGCGCCAGCTACGACATCGACAAGTGGCTCTTCACCAATGTCGAGGACCGTCGTCGCTACACCCAGGCCGATCCGGGCACGCGCGCCGACGGCACGCAGGTCGCCGACTACACCGGCACCGAGGTCCAGTGGTGCCCGTCCATTGCTGCCCGCAACTGGCAGAACGACGCCTACTCGCCCCGCACCGGCCTTCTCTACACCGCCACGCTCACCAACTGCCGCTCGCAGGTGGTGTTCGAGCAGGACTACACGCCGGGTGAAGGCTACACCCTGCAGCGCCAGGCCGGCGCTGTTCCGCGCCAGCCGCGCAACGCCGACGGCACCGTCCCGGCTCCGGGCACGATTGCCACGGCAGATCGCGTTCCGGTGACCCACCAGAACGAACTCCAGGCCAACTCGCCCGAGGAAGGCCGCACGGTTTGGCGCTTCATCACCGAGGCGGCGAACAACATGCCGATCATGGCGACCGCCACGGACCTCCTGTTCCAGGGCGGCGTCGATGCGGGTGTCATGCGCGCGCTCAACGCCACGAACGGCGAAGTCGTCTGGGAGTTCCGCACCGGTTCGCGGTTCAACCAGTCGCCGATCACCTACATCGGCCCGGATGGCAAGCAGTACCTCGCCATCATCGCCTCGTCGGCCGCGACCAACACCGCGATCGCCTTCGACGCGGCTGCCGACGATGCCAACCGCTACCGCCGTTCGGGCTCGACACTCTACGTGTTCGCCCTCCCGGACGCGGTCGCCGCAAACTAGCTGGTTATGCGCCATCCCGCTGCCCACCAGCGGGATGGCGCATCTGCCTGGGCAGTGGAGGGGAAGCTACCCTCCTCCCTCCACTGCCCTTCTACCTGAAGCATCGGACCGAGAGCACGACAGCGCGCCTCCCGCGAAGCGGGAGTAGACTTCTGTCGACAACGGCACAGTATGCCGGCCGGAGCGATCCTGACGTCAACTCGTCCCTGACGTCACCTCGTCAAGCCGCCGCAAATATCCCGGATATTCAGAGCGTAGCGTTCAGCGGCCCCGCGCCGCATCGATACGCGCGACGGCAGCCGTGGCCGCAGCCCTCACAGCCTCGTCCGGATCGAGCCGGGCAAGCCCGTCGAGGGTCGGCCGGGCAAGCACCGGCGGCGGTTCGATCGCGCCGAGCACCAGAACAGCGTCGAGACGAACAAAGGAGTCGAGCACGACCGACTGGTCGAGCACGACGTTGATCGCTTCAGCTCCCATTTGAACGAGTGTGTCGCGAGCCGCGGCCCGGACCGGGTCGGTCGTGACCCCCAGATAAAGCACCACCTCGTTCGCGGCGGTCGCTGCGGACGGACCAAGCGATGTCAGGAGGCCGAGCGCCGTTACGGCCGCGCCCTCCATCGCCAGGGTCAACATGTCCGGCTCGGCAAGAAGGCCGCGAAGCGCGGGCAGCGCGGCCGGGCCTGCGGCGGCGAGCATGGCGCCGATCTCCGCCTGACGCGTTGCGTCCGCTGTACGAAGCTCGGTGATGAGGCTGGCGATGTCACCGAGCGTCGCGTCGGCGGTCGCGAGATAACCTTCGAACACTGCGTTGTCGGTGCTGGCGAGGCACTGCAGGAACCAGAGGTAGCCTTCCGAGGCGCGCCGCCCGTACTCGACCTCCGTCCGGCGAATCGTGGCCGGGTCCGCCGTCGCCTGCGCCAGGAACCGCGCGGCGAACTCCGGCATCGGGATTGGCTCGCGCGCTTCGACATACGTGCCGAAATAGACGAGCGGACGCAGCCAGAAGATGTCCGGTGATGTTTCCCCGATCATCGGGATCGCAGTCGCCGCGAGCCAGTCCGGCGGGAAGCAGAGCCGATCGTCGAACATGAGACCCGCGACCCCATCCGGCCGGGGCAGTTGAAGCTCGGTGAATTCGATCGCGTGCGCAGGCGCCCCGGAGGCGGCAGCAAGCGCCGCGCCGCCCAGGAGCGCGCGAAGTCTCGTACGGTACTTCATGGATTCTCTCCCAGGCCCCGGAGTCCAGAATCAGCCGGAACCGATGGCGAAACAAGGGCGGATCGGGTCACCGCTGCGTTACGCCGGTAGGATCGTAGCCGAAATGGCTGCCGGGGGCACGAGGCCTCGGCACCTGCGAAGGGCAGGGGCAATCGTGCCGCGCCGCCCCCGCCGGCTCCGGGTTTGCAGAGCCGGCGGCAGCACTACCTGTGGCTCAGACGGCGGCAAGACCCTGATCGAGATCCGCGATCAGGTCCTCGACATCCTCGAGGCCCACCGAAAGGCGTACCACGTCCGCGCCCGCGCCGACGGCGGCCTTGAGTTCAGGCGCTACCTGGCGGTGCGTCGTCGAGGCGGGGTGGATGATGAGGCTCCGCGTGTCGCCGACATTGGCGAGATGCGAGAACAGCTTCACGGCCTTCACCAGCGCCGTGCCGGAATCGTACCCGCCCTTCACGCCGAAGGTGAAGACGGCGCCTGCGCCCTTCGGCGAGTATCGCTTCTGGGCCGCGTGGAACCTGTCTTCGGCAAGGCCCGAGTAGCTCACCCAGGACACCCTGGGGTGGGAGGCGAGATGCCTTGCGATCGCAAGTGCGTTGTCGGAGTGGCGCTGCATGCGGAGCGGCAGCGTCTCGATGCCGGTCAGGATGAGGAACGAGTTGAACGGCGAGATCGCCGGCCCCAGGTCGCGGAGGCCGAGGACGCGGACTGCGATGGCGAAGGCGAAGTTGCCGAACGTCGAGCCGATCACCGTGCCTTCGTACTCCGGGCGTGGCTCCGACAGGAACGGGTAGCGGCCGGACTTGAGCCAGTCAAACCTGCCACCGTCGACGATGATGCCGCCGATCGAATTGCCGTGGCCGCCGAGGAACTTCGTCAGCGAATGGACCACGATGTCGGCACCATGCTCGAACGGCCGGATGAGGTAGGGCGTGGCGAGCGTGTTGTCGACGATGAGCGGAACGCCCGCCTTCCTGGCGACCGCCGCGATCGCGGCGAGATCGGTGATGAGGCCGCCCGGGTTGGCGATCGATTCCACGAAGATCGCCTTCGTCTTCGGCGTCACCGCGCGCTCGAAGGACGGAATGTCGGTGATGTCGGCCCAGACGACGTTCCAGCCGAAGCTCTTGAAGGAGTGCGTGAACTGGTTGATCGACCCGCCGTAGAGCTGACGGGCGGCGATGAACTCGTCGCCGGGCGACAGCAGCGCGTGAAGGGTCAGCATCTGCGCCGCGTGGCCGGATGCAACCGCAACGGCCGCCGTTCCGCCTTCGAGCGAGGCGACCCGCTCCTCGAGCACCGCCGTGGTCGGGTTGGTGATGCGGGTGTAGATGTTGCCGAACTGCTTGAGACCGAACAGGGCGGCGGCGTGATCGACGTCCTCGAACACGTAGGACGTCGTCTGGTAGATCGGCGTGGCCCGTGCGCCAGTGGCGGGATCGGGCTTGGCTCCGGCGTGGATCGACCGCGTGGCGAAACCGGGACTGGACATCGGCATTCTCTCTCCCTGGATAGGTATTTCTTGCTATTAGAGGCGGAGGCAGCGATCCCGTCGAGGAACGCCAGACCTCAGTGCTCCGTATCACGAGTATGAGATTGCGTCATCGCCGGGAGGATTGGTCGCGGAACGCCTCTGCGGGAGGCGGGGGGCTTTGATGCGGAACGGCGGCATCATCCTCGCAGCGACGTTCTTGCCTCCTCGCTCGCCTTCATCGACGGGACGATCGTCATCGTTGCCCTCCCGGCGATCCAGGAGGGGTTTGGCGCCGGCTTCGATGCGGCGCAGTGGGTCGTCAACGGCTACGCCCTGATGCTGGGCGCGCTCGTCGTGGTCACCGGCGGCCTCGGCGACCGCTTCGGCCGGCGGCGCATGTTCGTAGCCGGCATCATCGCCTTCACCGCAGCCTCGGTCGCCTGCGCCCTCGCTCCTTCGATCGAAGTGCTGATCGTTGCTCGCGGCATCCAGGGCATCGGCGCCGCGCTTCTGGTGCCGCAGAGTCTTGCGATCATCTCCGCGTCCTTCCCGCGCGAGCAGCGCGGCCGGGCCATCGGCACCTGGGCTGCAGCCTCGGGCGCCACGACGGCTTTCGGCCCGCCGCTCGGCGGCTTTCTGGTCGATGCGATCCACTGGCGTGCCGCGTTCTGGATCAACGTGCCGCTGGCGGCAATCGCCCTGTGGCTCACCTTCCGCGCCGTACCCGAGAGCCGTGATCCCGAGGCACGCGGCGGCATCGACTTGACCGGCGCGGCGTTGGCGATGGTCGGCTTC
>CAXNGA010000157.1:0-5358 GCA_964201375.1 Kaistiaceae bacterium | reverse complement strand
GAGCAGCAGATGCTCGCCATCGGCCGCGGCCTGATGATGCGGCCGCGCCTCCTGATGCTGGACGAGCCGTCCTTCGGGCTCGCGCCACGGATCGTTGCCACTCTCGTCGAGGCACTGGCGGTGGTGCGGGCGCGGGACGGGCTGTCGCTTCTCCTCGTGGAGCAGAACCTCCTCGCACTGCGTGGCCTCGTCGGCGAGGTCCACGTCCTCTCGGGCGGGCTGCTGGTTCTCTCGGCGCCGCCGGAGGATCCTGCGGTGGGCGAGGCGTTGCGTGCTGCCTATCTCGGCAGTCAGCCGGCGGAGCTGCAACCGGCGGCGCGGCCGGCATAGTGGCAGACGCGATGCTCCGCCCGCCCCCCCCGGCACCCACGCTGCCCTGACCCACGCGGCGCTGCATCAGGAAGAAGCGCGCCTGGAGGAAGTACTCCGGCACCTTTCGCGCGTCAGGGCTGTGGGATGACAGCACAGTCGGCCGCGGCCGATCGCCTTCCGGGCGGTCTGCTGCCCCCGGTGTTGCATGCATCACGGCGTCGTGGCCCTCGAATTCCCGGCCGCTGCATGAAAAGCGCGCTTGCTGCTCTGGTCATCAGCACGCGACACCGATCCAGTGCTGTGATTGCGAAGTAGTCCCTGGCCGGGCCGCCATGAATCCTGCGGCTGCGAGGACATGGCACGGCGCTTGCGACTGTTGCGGTAGCTGCCGCGGGACATTCCTCCAAGACTCGTCCCGTCCGCGTCAGCAAAAACCAAGTGCAACAAAGAAACCGGCTCTTCCGGCAGCGTGGCCGTAGTCACACGCAGCCCTCGACGATTCCGGCGGGAAGCGACAAAAGATGTTCAACAAGCGAATTCTCTTCGCCGCCGCGGCGGTGACCATGTTTGCCGGGGCAGCCTATGCCGAGCCCGGCGACTACAAGTACCAGGATCCATCGGGCACCTACTCCGTGGTTGCCTATGACCCCAACACCGGACAGCTCGGCGTTGCCGTGCAGTCGAACACCATCGCCGTCGGCGCCCGCGTGCGCTGGGGCATGGCCGGCGTTGCGGCCATCGCGTCGCAGGCGAGCTCCAACCCGATGATGGGCGAGATCGGCGTCCTCCTCATCCAGCGTGGTTTCTCGCCCGAGGAAGCGCGCGACATGCTGGTTGCGATGGACAACGGCGCCAACAACCGCCAGTTCGCCATCGTCGACACCCAGGGCCGCTCGGCAGGCTGGACCGGCGAGAGCAATTCCGGCTGGGCCGGCCACATCTGCGGTCTGAACTTCTGCGTCCAAGCCAACACGATGACCGGCCCTGAAGTCGTCAACGACATGGCGATCGCCTTCATGACGTCGACGGCCGCCGGCAAGCCGATCGCCGAAGTGCTGCTCGACGTGATGGACGCCGCAGAAGCCGCCGGCGGCGACCGCCGCGGTACCCAGTCGGCCGGCCTGCTGATCTTCCAGCAGCGCACCATCGCAGGCTACGGCGGCCATCAGCTCGACCTGCGGGTCGACGAGTCCCAGGCTCCGCTCGTCGAGCTTCGCCGGATCTACAACGCGAGCCGCGCCGGCAGCGCAGCGTCGGGTCTCCCCGCGCTGATCGAAGCACGCAACTTCGAGGAAGCCCTTGCCCGCATCAACGCCTCGCTCGTGCTCGACCCGATGCGTGACGCCGCCTACCTCCAGATGGCCGACGTCTATCTCGCCATGGGCGACCCCGCAGCGGCGATCGAAGCCCTCGCAATGTCGATCGAACTGAACCCGAAGGCGTTCAACCAGATCCTCCGCGACGACGACTTCGAGCCGATCTGGGCCGACCCGGCGTTCCTCGCGCTCGGTGACATCAGCCTGTTCCTCCCGCTCGAGCCGAGCGTTCCGGGCGGCGTTGGCCTGCCCGTGCCGCCGATGCCCACGCCGTAGCAGACGGCTTCGACAAGGGCATGCCCCCGCATGGGCATGTCCACCCCCCTGTCGGGAGGCGGCGGGCCCGAAACGGTCCGCCGCTTTCGCGTTCGGCCCTTGCCGTTGCGGAGAAGGAAGGAAACGCCGGTCAGCCGGTCCGACGGAGCCGGAGGCGGCTCGCATCGTCCATCGGCGGCAGCGCCTCCATCACGCGCGCGCGCGGGAAGATCGCCGTTGCCGTCGTGCCCTGGCGGAGTTTCGACGACAGCTCGAACGAGCCGTCATGCGTATGCATCAGGGCCTGGACGATCGGGAGGCCGAGGCCGGTTCCCTCCTCCGCGCCCTTGATGGCGATCGAGCCCTGGCCGAAGGCGGAGAGGACGATCGGGATCTCCTCCTCGGGGATGCCCGGGCCGTTGTCGGACACCGTGACGTACTGGCCGCCGCCCGAGGTCCAGCCGACCTTGACCTCGATGCGCCCGCCCGGCTGCGTGAACTTCACCGCGTTCGACAGGAGGTTCAGCACCACCTGGCGGACCGCGCGCGGATCGGCCCACAGCCGCGGCAGGTTGGGCTCGATCACCTCATCGAGGATGAGTCCCTTGCCCTTCGCCTTCAGCTGCACGAGGTGGCGGCATTCTTCCACCAGGTACGCGAGGTGGACGGCCTCCTCGCTGAGCTTGTAGCGGCCGGCCTCGATCCGCGAGAGGTCGAGGATCTCGTTGATGAGGTTGAGGAGATGCGTGCCGCTCTGGTGGATGTCGCCTGCATACTCGCGGTACGTCTTGTTCGCCATCGGTCCCAGCACCTCGTTCTTCATCACTTCGGAGAAGCCGAGGATCGCGTTGAGCGGCGTGCGGAGCTCATGGCTCATGGTCGCCAGGAAGCGCGATTTCGCCAGGTTCGCCTCCTCGGCCCTGCGCCGGGATTCGTCCGAGATCGCCTTGGCGGTGCCTAGTTCGCCGATGAGTGCGTCCTTCTCGGCCCTGGATTCCAGCGTGCCCAGCGTTGCCCAGTAGAAGCGGTTGGCAAGGAGAAGGAAGAACAGCTCGGCAGCACCGACGAGGGTCGCCATGGCGTAGTGGAGCGTCTCTCCCCGGCTCGCGAACAGGATCGCGGCCGTGAGCACCATCGGCAGCGTCCCGGTGATGGCGGCAGGCGGGATGGTCGCGGCGACCATGGTTCCCGCCGAGATGATGACGACCGCCACGGCAAACTGGAACACGGCGATGCTCTCGGCGGGCGGCGCGAGCCAGCTGAGAACGAGGATGACGCACCACGCGGCCCCACCGAAGAGCTCGGCGATCGCAAAACGCGCCGTCCAGTCGCGGACCTTCACCGCACTCGGCGCGCTGGCGAGCACCCGGCGGCACAGCAGGAAGGTGATGCCCTGCAGGAGCGCCACAAGCCCTGCCCAGGAGGCCACCCAGACGGGGTCGATCCACAGGAGCGCGGTGCCACCGACGAGGAGCATGACGAGGAGGAGCGCGGGGATCGCGCCCTTCCGGTTGCGGGCATAGGTGACGAGAAGCTCGTAGTCGAAGGCCGGGCGCGTACCGGTGCTCGATGCGAGGCGTTCGCGAAGGTCGCGGACCGTGCGCGCAACTGCCCGGCGGCGCTCGGCGCGCTGCCTGTTTACGGCGATCTTGTCCGCCTCGGCGGGCTTCAGGTCCGACATGCCGTGATCGTGCCGCTTTACTACGCGCGTTTCTATGGCGGCCGAGTATCGTCCTCGACGCTTAATACCGCTTTCAGGAGCTTGGTTAATTGCCATTCACCTCCTGAACCGCGGGGCAGGTGCCGGCGGAAATCGCAGCTCGATGTGACGTTCGCCCCCTGCGGTCGGAGGTCGCGCAGGGACGCACCGCGACTGACCCACCCCGGCTGGACCGCGTCGCTGTAGAATGATAATCTAACGCTGATGTATTCGATATGCCGTTTGGAGAAATCCATCCCAAGCGGCGCTGGATGTCCGCCCGGAGTTGACGCGATGATCGACCGTCTCGACCGCAAGATCCTGCAGATCCTGCAGGAGGATGCCACCGTCCCCGTTGCCGAGATCGGCCGGCGCGTCGGTCTTTCGACGACGCCGTGCTGGCGGCGCATCCAGAAACTGGAGGAGGAGGGCGTCATCACCGGGCGCGTCGCCCTGCTCGACCCGAAGAAGATCAACGTGAAGGTCACGGCCTTCGTCGCCATCACCACCAGCCAGCACAATGAAGAATGGCTGCGCCGCTTCGCGGAGGTGATCCGCGACTTCCCGGAGGTCGTCGAGTTCTACCGGATGGCCGGCGCGGTGGACTACCTCCTCCGCGTGGTGGTGCCGGACATCGAGGCCTATGACGGCTTCTACAAGCGGCTTATCGCCAAGATCAACATCTCGGACGTGTCGACGAGCTTCGCCATGGAGCAGATCAAGTATACGACGCAGATGCCGCTGGGCTACCTGTCCCTGAGCAAGGAAAAGTCGGTGGTTTGAGCCAACTTACTCTTATCGCCGGGGCGGAGCCTGGGTGGCCCCCTCACCCGGACCAGCGCGTGGCCTTCGCCTCGATGCGGGCGATCTGCTTCGCATCCGTGAGTTCCTTCACGGCGTCCCTGCCGATCCATCGGGCCGTCCGGTCGGGCGACGCCGCGAGCCTCTCCGCCAAAGCCAGCGCTGGCGCGTGGAGCACCATCGAGCGCTTGCCGATCTGGCGGAGCGCCCAGTTCACCGCCTTCTTCACGAAGTTCCGGCCATCGGTCGCGTGGCGCTCGATGATGGGCAGGAATGCCAGGAACTCCCTGTCCGGCGCCTTCTTCACCGCGACCGCGTAGCCGGCGATCAGGGAGAAGGCGGAGCGGCGGACGAACTCGCGGTCGTCTTCTGCCCACTCCGTCACCTTCCGCGAGACGAACGGCGTGCGGGCGAACAGCTTCAGGCACGCCTGGTCGCAGAGGTCCCACGAGTCGAACTCCGCCACCCATGCGTCCATCTGCGCCGGCGTCACTGCCTTCGGGTCGTCGACGAGGGCGGCGAGGATACGTGCTTCGTGGATGCCGGTGGCCCAAAGGTCGGCGGCGAGCAGGTGGTCGCGGCGCAGGCGTTCTTCGAGCGGGCGCATGGCGGTCATCGAGACACCGAGCGCGCGGTCGGCATTGATGCCGAAGCGGGCCATGCCTGCCCTCCCCGCCTCCGAGCCCATCGCGCGGAGTTCGGCGACGACTGCCGCTGCCGTGGGAGCCGTCCCTGCCAAGGCTATGCTTCCTCCGATGACGGATCGAGCCGGGCGATGAGGCTCGAATTGTCCCAGCCGCCGCCGCCCATTGCCTGCACCTCGGCGTAGAAGCCGTCGATCAGCGCCGTCGCCGGCAGCGGGGCGCCGTTCCGCGTCGCCTCGGCGAGGCAGATCGCAAGGTCCTTTCGCATCAGGTCGACGGTGAAGCCGAAGTCGAATTTCCGCTCGGTCATGCTCCGCCAGCGGTTCTCCAT
>CAXNGA010000156.1:0-5369 GCA_964201375.1 Kaistiaceae bacterium | reverse complement strand
TCGGCCCGGCCGTGACGACCATCCGGACCCCGGCCAGCGGGCCGCGGCCGGGTGCCGCGCCGCCGAGGATCTCCTCTAAGGCCGCGACGATGTCGGCAGGCTCGCTCATCCGGCCGAGGCCCGCCTCACCGCTCTCCGCCATCTCGCCGCGCGCCGGCCCGACGAAGCGGGCGCCGTCATGGCGGAGCCGCGCGACGTTCCGCTGCGTTGCGGGGTTGTCCCACATCGCGGGGTTCATGGCGGGGGCGAGGAGGACGGGGGCGCGGGTCGCCAGGAGGATCGCGGTGGCAAGGTCGGGCGCGAAACCGCCAGCGATCCTGGCCATGATGTCGGCACTTGCCGGCGCAACGAGCACCAGGTCGGCCTCCCGCGCGAGGCGGATGTGGCCGACGTCGTGCTCGTTATGGCGATCGAACAGGTCCGAGAACACCTTCCCGCCGGCGATCGTCCCTACCGAGAGGGGCGTCACGAACGCCTCGGCCGCTTTCGTCATCACCGGCCGCACGACCGCGCCGCGCTCCCGCAGCCGCCGGACCAGGTCGAGCGACTTGTAGGCGGCAATGCCGCCCGAGATGACGAGGAGAATGGTCCGGCCGGACAGGGTCATGGCAGCGCGATCACGGGCTCGAGGCGGTCCACGGGTCGACCACTTCTACCCCACATTCCCGAAAATCCATGACGTTCCGCGTCGCGACGGCCATGCCGGCGACGCGGGCGATGGCGGCGATCTGGAGGTCGAATGCCGGTGTCGCAAGACCCTGCGACCGCCGCCTGTTGTGTATGGCGGCAAACGTCCGGGCTGCGTCCATATCGAAGGCTAGCATGCGGCCGGCGAATTTCGTCATCAGCTCCTCCGCCGCGCGCGTAAGACCTGACTTGCGTCTACCTTCGTCCATTCTCTCCAATCCGAGCAGTATCTCGGCGACTACCGGCGTAGCCGTGTACAGGCTCCCCAGCGGATAGAGCCGCAGCCACTGTTCGACCTTCGCGGACCGCTCGGTGTCGAGCCGCATCAACTCGGACAGGACATTCGTGTCGAGGACGAACACGATGTCAGTCGAATTGAGCGGGATTTGCGGAGTCGTCTCGACGCGGAGTGTCAAGATCGACGCCGCCGACCTCGTCAACCATTGCCGTGATCACATCCACCCAGTGCCTACCCCTTGGCTGCAAATCTTCGTGTCGGGAGGGAAGAAGCGAGCGTGCAAGAATGCGGCGGGCCTCTTCTTCGGCCGAAACACCATTTTCAGCCGCCTGCAGTCGAAGGCGGCGCTTCACGTCGTCATTGAGATTGCGGATCGTCAGGCTGGCCATGGGGGTCTCCATACAGCCTCCACAGGTAGGCGTTCATTGCTCTGATGGCAATGAGAGCAGTGCGATCACGCCACCAGCGCGATGAGGATCCCGACCAGCGCGGCGACGCCGACCATGAGTGCGAACCGCTCCGACCTCGTCCGGCTCGCCGTCGCCTCGGCGATCTGGGCAACGGTGTCGGGATCGAGCCGGAAGCCGCGCCGGCTCGTCTCCGCAATGCTTCGCGTGATGTCGCCGGCCCGTTCGCCGAGTTCCGGCAGGACGCCGACGAGCCGGCGGAGCCATTGTGCGCCGGCCAGCGCTTCGTCGACGAGGCCGAGCGGGCCCATGTGCCGCGCCACCCATTCGGTGAGGATCGGCTCCGAGGTCGACCACATGTCGAAGTCGGGATCGAGGGAGCGGGCGACGCCCTCGACCACCATCATCGTCTTCTGGAGGAGGATGAGTTCCGTCCGCGTCTCCATGTCGAACATCTCGGTGACTTCCAGGAGCTGCGTCAGCACCCGGGCCATCGAGATGTCGCGGGCCGACTGGCCATGGATCGGCTCGCCGATGGCGCGGAGCGCCTGGGCGAAGTCGTCGATGCTGTGGCGCGCGGGAACGTAGCCGGCCTCCCTGTGCACCTCGGCGATGCGGCGGTAGTCACGCTTGACGAAGCCGTAGAGGATTTCCGCGAGGAACCGCCGTTCGGCGTGGCTGAGCCGGCCCATGATGCCGTAGTCGACGGCCACGATGTTGCCGGCGGGATCGACGAACAGGTTTCCCTGGTGCAGGTCGGCATGGAAAAAGCCGTCGCGGAGGGCGTGGCGGAGGAAGATCTGCATCAGGCGCTGCGCCAGGACGCTCAGCTCGTGTCCGGCGGCCCGGAGCGCCGCGACGTCCGACATCTTGATGCCGTCGATCCATTCGAGCGTCAGCACGTCCCGGTCCGAGCGCTGCCAGTCGACCTTCGGCACGCGGAAACCTTCGTCGTTCCGGGCGTTTTCGGCCACTTCGGACAGGGCGGCCGCCTCGAGCCGCAGGTCCATCTCCAGCATCACCGAGCGGGCGAGTCTGTCGACGACGGCGACGGGCTTCAGCCGGCGCGCGTTCCGGTCGATGCGCTCGATGAGGCGCGCGCCGGCGAAGAAGGTGGCAAGGTCCCGGTCGAGCCGGCGGCGGATGCCGGGCCGCATCACCTTCACCGCCATGCGCCGCGTGACACCGTCTGCGCCGACCACCTCGGCGCGGTGGACCTGGGCGATCGAGGCGGCGGCGACCGGCTCGGAGAAGCTCGCGTAGAGCGCCTCCACCGGCCTGCCGAAGGAGCGGCGCACGACCGACCTCGCCTCCTCCAGCGGGAAGGGCGGGATCTCGTCGCGGAGATGGCCGAGACCGTCAGCGGCTTCCGTTCCGACGAGGTCGGGGCGGGTCGCAAGGAACTGGCCGAGCTTCACCCAGGACGGGCCGAGCTTGTTGAGCGCTGCTGTGAGCCGCTCCGCCTGATCCTTCCGGGCGACCCTGCGGCGCTCGAACCTGCGCCCGATGAGGATGGCCGTCCGCGGCAGCGTCGGCAGGCGTTCCGGCTGCACGAGGCTGAAGGCGCCTTCGCGCGCCAGGATGAAGCCGGCGCGCGCCAGGCGGAAGAGCGAACCCACTCCCAAGGCGTCAGAGCCTCCAGCCGGAGTGGATGGCGGCGATGCCGCCCGAGAGCATGCGGTGCTCGACACGGCCGAACCCCGCCGTGCGGATCATCTCGGCAAAGCGGTCGGGCGGCGGGAAGCGGCGGATCGATTCCACCAGATACCGGTAAGGCTCGTCGTCGCCGACGATCAGGGCGCCGAGCCGCGGGATGACGTTGAAGGAGAAGGTTTCGTAGGCCCAGTCGAGCCCCGCGACGTCGACGGTCGAGAATTCGAGGACGAGAAGCCGGCCGCCGGGGCGGAGCACGCGGTAGGCCTCGCGGAGCGCCTTCGGGATGTCCGGCACGTTCCGGATGCCGAAGGCGATCGTCACTGCATCGAAGCTGCCGTCCGGGAGCGGCAGCGCCTCGGCGTTGCCCTCGATGAAGGTGACCTGGCCGGAGAGGCCGCGCGCTTCGGCGCGCTCGCGGCCGACGTCGAGCATGGCCGTGTTGATGTCGCAGACGGCAATGGAGGCCGTCGGCGAACGCCTGGCGATGCGGAAGGCGACGTCGCCGGTGCCGCCCGCCACATCGAGCACACGGATCGGCCGCTCGCCCATCCGCGGCGGGGCGAGCCAGTCGACGAGCGCCCGCTTCCAAAGCCGGTGGAGGCCGCCCGACATGAGGTCGTTCATGAGGTCGTAGCGGTCCGCGACGCGGTCGAAGACGGCGTTGACGAGACCCTGCTTCTCGCCCCTGTCCACCTTCCGGAAGCCGAAGCTCGCTGTGGAGCCGTCGGAATCGGCGTTCGGCTCTCTGGTCATCCTCGTGCTCCGGGACCTCTGACCCGCTACAAGGCACGGCAGGCCCTGCCGGGAGCCCCGCCCGCGATGCCGGCGGACCATAGCGAAGGCCACCACCGCGCGCTACCTGAGGCGCCGCCGAGAAGGTCGCATGCCAGAACTGCCCGAAGTCGAGACTGTCCGCCGCGGCCTCGCGCCGGCGATGGAAGGAAGAGCCTTCGCAAAGGTGGAGCTTCGGCGGAAGGATCTCCGCCGGCCGTTCCCGAAAGGCCTGGCCACGACGATCACCGGCCGGACGGTGCTCGCGCTCCGACGCCGGGCGAAATACCTGGTGGCCGATCTCTCGGGCGGCGTGAGCCTGGTGATGCATCTGGGCATGTCGGGCTCGTTCCGGGTCGACGAGGGCGAAAGGACCGGGAGGCCGGGCGACTTCCACTATGCGCGGAGCGCCGACGCCGCCCACGACCACGCCGTCTTCACCATGGAGGGCGGCACCCGCATCACCTACAACGACCCGCGCCGCTTCGGCTCGATCGACCTCCTGCCGACCTCGGAACTCGACGCCCGGCCGCCGCTCCTCGGCCTCGGGCTCGAGCCGCTCGGCGGGGACCTGTCGCCGGGGACGCTCGCCGGGCTCCTTGCGGGGAAGAGAACCCCGCTCAAGGCCGCGCTCCTCGACCAGCGCGTGGTGGCGGGGCTCGGCAACATCTATGTCTGCGAGGCGCTGTGGCGGAGCCATCTGTCGCCGCTGCGTCCTGCCGGATCGATCGCCGGGGCTGGCAGGCCGCCATCGCCGGCGGTGAAGCGGCTGGCGAACGCTGTCCGGGACGTCCTCACCGAGGCCATCGCGGCCGGCGGGTCGAGCCTTCGCAACCATGTCCGGGCCGACGGCTCGCTCGGCCTTTTCCAGCACCGCTTCGACGTCTATGACCGCGAGGGCGCGGCATGCCGGAAGCGGGGCTGCGGCGGCGTGGTGGAGCGCGTGGTCCAGTCGGGCCGCTCGACCTTCTTCTGCCGGAGCTGCCAGCGCTGAGAGCCGCAGCATTGCTGCGTTGACGCCGGACCAAGCTTGCGACTATAAGGCCGGCAACCACGGCGGCGGCTCGTTCCGCCGCTGTCTTTCATCATTTCGCCAGGGTGGCCCATGGCCAATACGTCTTCCGCCAAGAAGGCGACGCGCAAGATCGCCCGTCGCACCGTCATCAACAGGACGCGCCGCAGCCGCGTCGCCACCTTCCTCCGCAAGGTCGAAGAGGCGATTGCGTCGGGCAACAAGGACACCGCGGCGAGCACGCTGCGGACGGCCGAGTCCGAGCTGATGCGCGCCGCCGGGAAGGGCGTCGTTCACACCAATACCGCTTCGCGGAAGGTCTCGCGCCTCACGGCCCGGGTGAACGCGCTCTAGCGCAACCGCATCGATCTGTTCCAGGTTCCTGAAAAGGGCGGCTTCGGCCGCCCTTTTTGCGTTTGTCGGTTCGGTGAACCCACGATGACAGAATTTCGCTAGTGGATTGAACGAGACGGACGAGTCCGTGCGGGATTCTCTTGAGCGCCGCGGCGTGCGACCGTTGGGGGATGCGCACAGGGATCAAAATCGACGTCACGGCATCGGACAGGAAGCGGCTTGAGGCGATCGTCGCCGCACGAGG
>CAXNGA010000155.1:0-5380 GCA_964201375.1 Kaistiaceae bacterium | reverse complement strand
CGCCATGAGCGACGTCCCGGAACCGTTGGCGCTGGACGAAAGCCCCCTGGCTTCCTAGGCGCAATCGAGGCTCATGCAGGCGGCGATGATCGGCGGCGGTCTGGTGCTGCTGGTCGTCGGCTCGCGGCTGCTGGTCGATGCCGCCGTGGCCTTCGCCACGGCTTTGGGGGTCAGTGACCTGATCGTCGGCCTCACCATCGTCGCAGCCGGCACCTCGCTGCCCGAGGTGGCGACCTCGATTACCGCGGCGATCAAGGGCGAACGCGACATCGCGGTCGGCAATGTCGTCGGCAGCAACGTCTTCAACATTCTGGGGGTGGTTGGTCTGTCGGGCCTGATCGCCGGGGGCGCCGGAATCACCGTCGCGCCGTCGATCATGGCGTTCGACGCCTGGGTGATGCTGGCGGCTGCGGTTGCCTGCCTGCCGGTCTTCCTGACCGGCCGCGAGATCGCGCGCTGGGAGGGGGCAGTGTTCGTGAGCTACTATACTCTCTATGTTGCCTACCTGATCCTCGCTGCAGAACAACACGATGCCCTGGAAACGGCGTCGAGCGTGATGATCTATTTCGTCATGCCGCTCACGCTCGTTACGGCCGTGGCGGTCTATCTTCGGCCTCGCAAATGGCGCCGGACCTGACCGCGGCCGACGCACCCGGAAGAAGCGAGGCCGAAGACCCCGTGCACGCGCTATTCTGAAGCCACGCTCGGGGGGCAGCAGATGCGATGCGGAGGACGGCCCGCCCCTCGGGCACGGTCGATGGCGGCCGCGTTCGGCACAGGCCAACGGACTGGCCCGGTGGCGTGCAAGCGCCTATCTAGGCAGCAGTTCGAATTCATCGAGAGTGTCTTCGCCATGCAGCCCTTCACCACCCTCACCGGCGTTGCCGCGCCGCTGCCGATCCTCAATGTCGACACCGACATGATCATTCCGAAGGATTACCTGAAGACGATCAAGCGGACGGGGCTCGGCAAGGGGCTCTTCGCCGAGATGCGGTACAATGAGGACGGCACGGAGAACCCGGACTTCGTCCTCAACCGGCCGGCCTACCGGACGGCGAAGATCATCGTTGCCGGTGACAATTTCGGCTGCGGTTCGAGCCGCGAACATGCGCCATGGTCGTTGCTCGACTTCGGCATCCGCGCGGTCATCTCGACCTCGTTCGCGGACATTTTCTACAACAACTGCTTCAAGAACGGCATCCTGCCGGTGGTCGTCCCGAAGGAGGACCTCGACCGGCTGATGGACGACGCCGAGCGCGGCGCCAATGCCACCCTGACGATCGACCTCGCGAAGCAGGAAATCCACGGGCCGGATGGCGGCGTGGTGCGCTTCGAGATCGACGCGTTCAAGAAGCACTGCCTCCTCAACGGGCTCGACGATATCGGCCTGACGCTCGCCAAGAAGGACAGGATCACGTCCTTTGAGGAACGGGCCGCGACGACCCATCCCTGGATCTGACGGTACGCCAGGGCCGCGGGAGGCCGCCGCGGTCTGCGGCCGCCCGCTGGCGTCAACCCTTGGCTGGCCCGAAGCCCTGGCCTGCCGGCGCGTCGCCGAGCCAGTTGACCATGATGTAGAGGCTGCCTTCGTACTGCTCGATCCGGAAGAGGATAAGCGCGTCGTCGAGGAGAAGCTCGAAGACGCCGAAGTTGCCGCCGTCCTCACCTGTCTCCACGCCGCCATCCAGGCCGTACGGTGCGACGAGCGCCGCGATGTCGACGTCGTCGATGGCGCCGTAGATGTCATAGGTGCAGGAAACCGACATGATGGTCGGGTAGGTCTCGATCTGGGCGTAGAAGTAGGCTTCGCCGCCCTCGGCAACGAAGGAGGCACCGACCGACATGTAGTTCGTGCCGACCATGTAGCCGTCGTCGATTTCCCACCCACCGAGGTTGCGGAACGTGTCCATGGCCAGGCCGGGATCGTCGACGACATTCATGCAATAGGCGTAGGCGTCGTCGAATGCCGTGGCGATCATCGGCGATTGGCGCGGGGTCTTCTGGGCGAGCGCCGGCGCTGCGGCGAGGCCAAGGGCGGCGGTGGCGAGGAGCAGGACGCCGTAGCGGCCGCGAACGTCGTTCAGGATCATGACTTCCCTCCATGAGAAGCGCGGACGGAACCCGCGCCTGCGAGACGCAATCTATCATCCGAAGTCTGCTGGCAGATGAACGGGACCGCTGGAACGGCCCCGTTCATCGGCGCCGCTACTTGCCGCCCGTGGCCTGGCCTTCGCGATAACCGGGGCCGATGAAGTCCAGCTGGAGGTAGAAGTAGTCTTCCTGGGCCTGGAGGAGCCAAAGCTGGCCGCCTGCGTCGTCGGCGATCTCCCACACGCCGTAGGTGCCGTCTTCGAGGGTCTCGTAAAGTCCGTCGAGCCCGTAGGTTCCGAGGAGCTCCAGGTCCGGCGCGGCGTAGGGACCTTCAACCTCATAGGTGCAGTAGACGAGATCGATCGTCGGATACTGCTCGAGCGTGGCGTAGAGGTACCGCGTCGTGGTGGCGCCTTCGCCGAGCAGGGAGGCGTTGATGTAGGTCTGGTACGGGCCATAGTTGGCGTCCTCGTCGATCGTCCAGCCGGCCGCGGCCAGCGACTCGCGCAGGTAGTCGAGACCGGCCACCGCATCGAGGCAGAGATTGTAGCCCTCGTCGACGACGTCCGGGCCGGCGGCCGGGCCCTTCTGGGCAAGCGTCGGCGTGGCAAGGACGGCCGGGATCAGGGCCGCGGCGGCCACGCCGAGCCGGAAGCTGCGCGAAACGGCTCCCGCACTATTGATCATCGAAACACCCATCCGAGAAAGCTCCTCTGTGAGACTGTGGAACCGCGTGCGCCGCCTTCGTCGCCGCACGCCATGATCTTCCCCCGCCCCGCCACTCTAGCATCCCCGGCGACGAGGCGCCTCCGGTTTGCCGGGGCCCCGCGGCGGTAGCTCAACGCTTTCGCCCCGGCCTGGTCGGCACGGCGGGCGCCATCGCGTCCCAGGCAGCGAATGCCTGGTCGATCGCTGCGCGGCCTTCAGCTCCCACCTCGATCAGGAGTTCGGCGCCGGCACCGTTCTCGTAGCCGACCACGAAGCTGAGCCAGCGCAGGGAGAAGTGGACCCGGGCAAGCTGCCAGGCGAGGTCCCCTTCGAAGCGCAAGGCAAATTCCTGCGGCGCGATGGTCGGCTCGGCGACGTAAAAGCCGTTGATGCCTGCCGTCGCCTCGTGGGCCCGCGAGAGGAAGCTGTCGAGGTTGCTCACTCCACCGCCGTGGAAGCCCGGTGGCGTGTCCGCCCGCAGCGTCACCGTCGTGCCCCGGTCGTCGCGGCGGTTCGTCGGAGGGTCGGCGGCAACGGTCACAATCATGGTGACGTCGAGGTCCGCCACTTCGGCAACGAGACGGATTTCCGGTCCGTTCGCGCCCTCTTCGAGCGACCAGCGGGCGGTCGTCGTGTGACTCGGCCATGCCGCCCCGTTCGGCTCATCGCCACCGGGCCGCTCGTAGAGGGCAGCATAGGGGGCGGCATTCCAGCCCGCCGGGGGATTGGAGACCGGCGCGTCGACGCCGAAGCGCGCGATCTCATGAGGCGAGAAGCAATAGGCGCCGCCCGCCGCTGTCTCGATCACCGAGGAGACCAGGTCCGGCGTCAGGTCGAACGACACCACCGTTTCGATGAAGTCGGCGAGGTCGAGCTGCGCCTTTTCGAGGTCGATCGTGTCCGAGAAGAGAACCGCGACGCAGAGGATGCCCTCCGCGCGGCGCTGAGGCCCGGCCAGGAAGATGATGCCGCAGGCGAGAAAGCAGTGCTCGCCGGCGTCGATGCGGGTCGAAAGACCGAGGTCGCGGACCCGGCGGGAGATCGCGATCGCTTCGGCCTGTGACGTCCCCTCCCCGCGAAGGACGAGGGTGGTGATACCGGTGTGCTCCGCAAGCGCTGCCTCGAACCCTGCCGAAGCGCCGGGAACGATGCCGCCGCGCAGGCGCAGCACCGTCGGATCGGCCGCGTCATACACCCATGGGCCACCGGTCGCGCGAGGAAACTTCTCTGCCGGCGCCGCCGCAGCTGGCGTGACACCCTGGGCAGACGCGGGCTGCGCGCCGGGAGCAGCGAGGAGAAGGCATGCGACGATGGAGACGAGGCGAGCGCTCCGGAGCGGATCACGATGCATCGGCACGCTCCCCGAACAACCTCGAGAGGGCTTCGTCCGCTGGCGCGCCAAGCTCGACGGAGATCGTCGCCGGCGTGCCGTCCGCGTTCTGGAAGGTCAGCTCCAGCCACCCTGCAGCAAGAAGCGCCGGAATGTCGGTATCGCCGATCTGCAGGCTGAAGCCGCGGTGCAGGAGTTCACCCGGCAGGGGCACCGGGGCGCCGTCGGTATCGGCCTTGATGGCCATACCCTCCAGGCTGATGAAGCCGCCGTGCAGGGTATCGTCCGGATAGGACCAGGAAGCGGCCTGCACCTTGACGGAGCCGGGGCCATCGAGCCGACCGATCGCAGCGCGGCCCCAGACTTCCGCGCCGGGAAAGCGGAAGGTGACGACTGCCTGCCGGGTCGCGGCGTCGAACACCCAGGTTGCTGTGCCTTCTGCGGACAAGGCTTCCTCCACCCTCGGTGGATCCGGCGGCATGTAAAGGATGACGGGGGTCCCCGCCGCGGCGTCGGGCAGGATGCGGCCCCATGAAGCGGCGGCCTCGGCGAACAACGCCTGCGCGGCGCCCGGTTTCGAGATCAGAAGCGCGCCGCCCGTTCCGTCGGCGTAGCTGAAGACTAGGTTGAAGCCGCGGTGATCGAAGAGGAGTTCGTCGTTCCGCTCCGCCCAGCGGGCCGGCAGGACGATGCGGAAGGTGTTCTCGCCCGTTGCGGTCGCCGATCCGATGAAGTCGACGATGCCGCCCGCAACGGTATCCACGGTGAGCCGGTCGATATACTCCGTGGCGGGTCCATCGCCCGGCCGGAAGGTCACGTCGATGCGGGTGCCGCCGTCGTCGCCGAGGCGGGCGATTTCCAGGATCACCTCGAGATCGGCCTCCACGATCGCGATGGTTGCCGTGAGGGCGGGATCGTCGGCCGGTCCGGTCAGGCTCCAGGACAGCCCGCCGCGGTACTCGCCGTCGACGTCGAAATCCCGGTCGAGTGCGATGTACCTGACGCCGCTCCTGGCGGCGATCCGGGCGAGGAGATCGACCGACATCCGGTTGAGCTCATCGATCGTGCCGCGGTTGATCTCCGCGACCTCTTCCGGCGTGAAGACGTGGATGTCCTCGTTCGGCGTGCGGTAGGTCGCAAGGATCGCACCCAGCGGAATGCCGAAATGCATCCACGATTCCAGAGCGTAGCCGAGGAGGAACGAAATCGCGTCGGGATCCTCGAATCGCTCTTCCGAATGGCTGCGATGGA
>CAXNGA010000154.1:0-5458 GCA_964201375.1 Kaistiaceae bacterium | reverse complement strand
CCTTCGCCGACCTTGAGCAGTTGCTCGACCGCGCTGGCGATGCCCCATTCTGGATCAACGCCGCAACCAGCTACCGGACCCTCGCCGACATCACGGCCGAGGAGCCGCGCCTGGCGGCGCTGCCGGCATCGCAGTCGGGGGAGGTATGGGTCTATGACCACATCTCGACCCCGTCGGGCGCGCTCGGCTACTGGGAGCTCGGCGTGCTCAGGCCCGACCTGATCCTCCTCGACATGCTGGCGATCTTCCACCCCGGGCTGGTTCCGGATCACGAGATGGTCTTCTACAGGCCGATCGGGGCGCCACCTTAGCGGGCGGGGAGGCCTGGCTCACGGAGGCGGGCATCGACCCGCGAAGGAGGGGCTCCGCGCTGCGGGGCCCGCTGTTCCGTGACCTGCCGTCCCTACCTGCCGAAGCGGAACGAGACGCCGACACGCAGGGTGTGTCCGGCCGCGGCGACGAAATGGGCTGTGCCGGGATTGGTCGGGCCGAGGTCGATCCACTCGTCGCCGACGTTGACGTAGCGGTACTCGATCGTGCCCGAGATCCGGGGGCCGAAGGCGTGTTCGAGACCGGCGCCAGCGTGCCAGCCATACCCCGGCCGGGTGCCCGAGTGGAAGGTGACGGTGTCCGTGTCCTGGGAACCGGTGGGACCGCCGGACGTGGTCACCCGCGAGAAGTTGAACCCGCCCTGGACGTAGAGGAGGTTCGGACCCATTCCGTAGCCGACCCGGAAGAGCACCGTTCGGGTGCGATCGAGATGGAACGAGCCGGAGTTGGGGTTACCCGTGTAGGAGCCGGCGACCGTGGTGTAGGTCCACTCGAAGCCGATGCCCGTCACCAGGCCACCGAAATCGTAGTCTAACCGCGCCACCGCGCCCCCGAGGAAGCCGGACGCACCATAGGTCGTCGTCGGCGCGGCGTCCGGAACGTCGGTCACCTGGCCGAAGAAGTAGCCGCCGGTCAGCCCGAGACGGTAGCCCGTCCAGCTGTAGTCGGCATCCTGTGCCGCCGCCGCCGATGCGGCGCACACGAACATCGCCGCAGCCGCAGCCCCTAGTGCGCGCTTCATTTGCCTCACCCAGCCCCGACGTCGATTCCAAACTTCTAGCGGATGGACGCCCCGGGGCGCGTGGCGCCGCCACCACAGGGCGGGAAGAATCGACACAGGCGGTTGCCTGTGGACCGATCGATGGAACACACGGCGTCCCCGCCGACAGCGGCGTGCCTTTCGGGCAAACGCCGGTGCTTTCCGTCAGGTGGAGCGGTGTTGCGTGGAGACGACACTGTCCGGCTACCTGGTGGCGACGGCAAGGAGACTGTGGCGACCTCGCGGCAAACGTGCGCCATTGTACCATGGCGTTGCGGAGTACAGGGATTCTCCGTGTGCCGGGCTGAAGGGATGGCGACGATGTCCAGATACCTGCTGATGACGACCGTTGCCGGCGCGGCGCTGTTCGCCGGGGCCGCGCAGGCTGCGGACATCCAGCCGATCCTCGTACCGGTGGTCGTGGCGCAGCCGGTCGTCGTCCCGGGGCCGGTCTACGCCATCGAGATCCAGGGAGATGTCGTCACGGGCACCGGCGGAGGCATCGACACCCGGCTCATCACCGCGATCGACGCCCGGACCGCATCGGGCTGGGGCTTCAAGCTCGAGCTTTCCGGCCTGCTCGAGTTCGACTCTCCCGCCCCGGTCGAGTCTGAGATTTCTGTCCTGGGTCGCCTGTACCACACGGTCGGCGCCAACGGGACCGTGGGCGTCTTCGGTTCGGTCACCCGCAGCAACGTGGCTGACGAGAGCGTGACATTCGGCTTCGATGCCGACCTGGTCACCGACCGAATGGACCTAGTCTACACGCTCGCGGCCGATTTCGGCCCGACCGGGTACGATGGCCTGCTGTCGATCCTCGCGATCGAGATGGAGCGGGGCGACCATCTCAGGTTCGATGGCGCTGGCTTGGTGGTCTTGCCTGCGGGCGGGGGGGTGGTCGCGGTCGCACTTGCTCAACTCGGCTACCAGTTGGGCCCCGTGACGCCGTATGTGCAAGTCGCCGCGATCGTCACCGGTTCGTTCACTGGCGTGGCCGCGATAGGTGTCGACCTCGAACTCCCGATCGGCGACGGTCCGCTGACCCTGACGGGCGGCGTTCTCGCCGGCTTCGGACCGGGCGGTTTCGGGTGGGAGGCCACGGTCGGCTTCGAGGTCAATCCGAACGAAGGACCGCTGAGTCTGCGGGTCGAATTGACGGGCTTCGATGGTGGCTGGCAGGCGCGCCTTGGCTTCGGCGTGGAGTTCGGCGCCGGCCGCATCAGCGGCTTCGGCCCGAGAGTCCTCGAGGACCTGCCCTTCTAGTCGGAACCGGCTTCGAACAGGCTGCCCTGGTCGGGCGACGGCGTCCCCACGCGCCGTCGCGCCTTCTTCGGTCTGACCCCTCCGCCCGTCGCGATCGCTGCGACGCGGCCGTCGGTGAATTCGAGATCGACCATGCCGCCCGCCGGCACGTCCGCCGCGCGCGCCACGATCGATTCGTCCTGCCGGTGCACCAGCACATAGCCGCGGGAAAGGATGCTTTCCTTCGACAGCGCGAACGCGTCGAGAAGCTTGTCGAGTCCCTCCAGCCGCTGCCAGGCGATCGCAAGGCCCTGCGCCATCGCGCGATACTGCCGGCTTTGAAGCTCTTCCACGCGGCGCCTCCCCTGCGCGAGGCGCTCGACCAGCGGGTCGGCCCGCAGCCGCCGGGACGACTGGACGAACGCCGAGCGCTTCCGCTCGGCATGGACTTCCAGCGCCCGCTGCTTCCGCCCCGCGGTGACCGAGAGCCGCTGCCGCGCCTGCTCCACCAGCCGCATCAGGCCTCCCGGCGCCAGCCCTGCCACGGCGCGGTCGAGCCGGCCGCGGTGCGCCAGCGCATTCGCGCCAAGCGACCGCCCGAGGCGCGCCGAGAGTTCGTCGAGCGAGCGGCGCGGAATGGCGAGGATGTCGGCCGGGCCGGGGAGGGCGCGCGCGGTCGTCATCACCTCGCGGCGGCCGAGCTCGATCACGCGGCCGATGCCGACCCGGCCGCGCGTTGCCGCCTTGTCGAGCCGTCCCACGAGCTCCGAGCGTACCGGAACGGCGATCTCCGCCGCGCCCGTCGGTGTCGGCGCCCGCACGTCCGCAACGAGGTCGAGGAGCGTGGTGTCGGTCTCGTGCCCGATGGCCGAGATGAGCGGGATGGCCGACTGCGCGGCGGCGTGGACGACGATCTCCTCGTTGAACGGCCAGAGATCCTCGAGGCTGCCGCCGCCGCGGGCAATGATGAGGAGGTCCGGCCGCGGCACCGCGCCGCCCGGTTCGATCGCGTTGAAGCCGGCGATGGCCGCAGCGACTTCCTCCGCGGCGGTCTCGCCCTGGACGCGCACCGGCCACAGGATCACGCTCGTCGGGCAACGGTCGGCGAGGCGGTGGAGGATGTCGCGGATTACGGCGCCCGACGGCGAGGTGACGACGCCGATGATCCGGGGCAGGAACGGCAGCGGGCGTTTTCGGGCGGCATCGAACAGGCCCATGCCCGCAAGGCGCTTCCGACGCTCCTCGAGGAGCGCCATGAGCGCGCCGACGCCGGCGGGCTCCAGCGTCTCGATGATCATCTGGTAGTTGGATTTGCCGGGGAAGGTGGACAGCTTCCCGGTGGCGATGACCTCGAGCCCTTCCTCCGGCTTGAACCTGATCCGGAGCATGCTGGTCCGCCACACGACCGCGTCGAGGCGGGCCTTGTCGTCCTTCAGCGTGAAGTAGGCGTGGCCGGAACTGTGCGGGCCCTTGTAGCCGGAGATCTCGCCCCGCACCCGCACCCAGCCATAGGCATCCTCGACAGTGCGCTTCAGCGCCGCGGAAATGCCGGAGACGGTGTATTCTGGGACATTCGGTGCAGGCGCTGCCATGCGCCAGAGGTGACGGCCGGCCGGCGGCCCGTCAAGCCGGGGAGGGATCATGACCGTCGACACGCGGCAGCGTCTGTTCGTGCGGACGAGCCTTTCGGCCGGCGCGACGGTGGACCTCGACCCGGCGCAGACGAACTACCTCGTCAACGTCCTGCGGATGACGCCGGGCGAATCGGTCGCCGTCTTCAACGGCCGTGATGGCGAGTGGAAGGCGACGCTGGTCGAGCGCCGCCGCCGCAGCTTCGCCCTCACCGCCGAGCGGCAGGACCGCGCACAGACCGAGCGGCCCGACCTCTACTACCTCTTCGCCCCGCTCAAGCAGGGTCGGCTCGACTACATGATCCAGAAGGCCGTCGAGATGGGGGCGGGGATGATGACGCCGGTGCTCACCCAGCATACCCAGGTCAGCCGCCTCAACACCGAGCGGATGGAGGCGAACGCGATCGAGGCCGCGGAGCAGTGCGGCCTTCTGTCCATTCCGCAGATCGACGAGGCAATTCCCCTCGGCCAGCTCCTCGACGCCTGGCCGGAGGTCGAGCCGGAGCGCCGCATCGTCTACTGCGACGAGGCGGCGCCCATGGCTGACCCGGTCGCTGCGCTCGGGGCGATCACCGAGCGGAAGGTCGCCGTGCTGATCGGGCCGGAAGGTGGCTTCTCGGCCGAGGAGCGGACCCGTCTCCGGGCGCTGCCTTTCGTCACGCCGATCCGCATCGGACCGCGGGTTCTGAGGGCCGATACGGCTGCCGTCGCCGCCCTCGCGCTGGTCCAGGCGACACTGGGCGACTGGCGCGCAACCCGGAACCAGACTATTTGACCGCGCTCGTTACCGACCTTCGGCCGGGGCATCAGCCCGCCGGGAGGGTTCGCCCAGCGGAGCCTTCATGGCGCGTGACGTTTCCGACCCGATGCCGATCTCGACGCGCGACGAACTCGTCGCCGCCATCGAATCGGGTTCCAAGCCGCGCTCCGAGTGGCGCGTCGGCACCGAGCACGAGAAGTTCGGCTTCCATACCGAGGATTTCTCGCCCGTCCCCTACGAGGGGCCGCGCGGCATCCGCCATCTCCTAGACACCATGGAAGGGCTGCTCGGCTGGCAGCCCATCATGGACGCCGGACGGCCCATCGGCCTCGTCGATCCCATCGGCCTTGGCGCGATCTCGCTCGAGCCGGGTGGGCAGTTCGAACTCTCCGGCGCGCCCGTCGAGACCATCCACCAGACCGCGCGGGAGCTGAACGCGCACCTCGCCCAGCTGCGCGAGGCGGCCGACCCGCTGGGCATCGGCTTCCTCGGCCACGGCTTCGCGCCCTCGTGGAGCAGGGCCGAGATCCCGGTGATGCCGAAGTCGCGCTACGCGATCATGTCCCGCTACATGCCCAGGGTCGGCGGGCTCGGCCTCGACATGATGCTCAGGACCTGCACCGTGCAGGCCAATCTCGATTTCTCCGACGAGGCGGACATGCGCCGGAAGATGCGCGTCTCGATGGCGCTCCAGCCGATCGCCACCGCGCTCTTCGCCAACTCGCCCTTCACCGA
>CAXNGA010000153.1:0-5513 GCA_964201375.1 Kaistiaceae bacterium | reverse complement strand
CATCATGGAGCGCTACAGCGCCGACGAAATCCGCGTCAGCCACGAGCAGAATCTCGTGCTGCCGCACCTGGCACTCGACGATCTTGCCGAGATCCACGCGATCCTCGCCGCGAACGGACTTGCGACCTCGAATGCGGGCCTGGTGTCGGACATCATCTGCTGCCCGGGCCTCGACTACTGCGCGCTCGCCAACGCCCGCTCGATCCCGGTGGCGCAGCAGATTTCCGAGCGCTTCGCCGACATGGAGCGGCAGCGCGACATCGGCGGCCTCAAGATCAAGATTTCCGGCTGCATCAATGCCTGCGGCCACCACCATGTCGGCCACATCGGCATCCTCGGCGTCGAGAAGAAGGGCGAGGAGTTCTACCAGATCACCCTCGGCGGCTCGGCGGACGAGAACACGTCGATCGGCGAGATCATCGGGCGCGGTTTCTCCGGCAGCGAGATCGTCGGCGCGGTCGAGAATCTGGTGGAAACGTACCTCCGGGTCCGCAGCAGCAAGGCGGAAAGCTTCCTCGAGACGTATCGCCGGCTCGGGCAGGAGCCGTTCAAGGAGGCGCTCTATGCCGCCGCTTGACGTCTTCGCCGCGCTCGAACCTTCGGCGTCGGGGCGCGGCGATCTGGCGGACCTCAACGCACGTTACGCGGGCCTTTCCGCAGAGGACATCATCGCGCTCTCCGTTGAGCGGCTGTTCGGGGGCAAGGTCGCCTCGGTGTCGAGTTTCGGCTCGGAATCGGCGGTGCTCCTGCACATCCTGGCCAAGGTCGATCCGACCGTGCCGGTGCTCTTCCTCGACACCGGCCGCCTCTTCGCCGAGACCCTTGCATACCGCACCGAACTCGTCGCGCGCCTTGGCCTCCGCGACGTCCGCACCATCACGCCGGACCCGGACCGCCTCGCGGCGCTCGACCCGTCGAAAGGGCTGTGGATGACCAATCCCGACCTCTGCTGCCGCATCCGGAAGACCGAGCCGCTCGCCCGCGCGATCAAGGGTTTCGACGCCTGGTTCACCGGCCGGAAGCGCTTCCAGAGCAGCACCCGTGCCGGGCTATCGACCTTCGAAGCCGAAAACGGCCAGGTGAAGATCAACCCGCTTGCCGACTGGTCGGCCACGGACCTCATCACCTACGCCGAGGAACATGATCTGCCGCCGCATCCGCTGGTGGGAAAGGGCTATCCCTCGATCGGCTGCGTGCCCTGCACCGACCGCGTCCTCCCCGGCGAGGACCAGCGGGCCGGGCGCTGGCGCGGCACCGGCAAGATCGAATGCGGCATCCATCTCGGCCTCGAGGCGGACGGCAGCGGGATCTAGCTTTTTCCTCCCCCTTCGTCATGGTCGGGCTTTGTCCGACCATGACGAGCAAGAAATTCTCCGCGCCCCATCAGGCGGCCTGACGAACGTGAAAGACGACGATGACCCTCTGGAATGACGGGGCCTTCACAGCCGACGACTGGGTCGTCGTTCCGGACGCCGACCCGGTGCCGACCGACCGCCCCGCGCTGGTGTCGCTCGCCCGCTGGCGGACGGAACGCGACGCGCTGTCGGCCCGGAACGCTGCGATCGGCATCGTGCTGCCGCCGGACGCCGAATGGTCCGAAATCGTGCCCGACCTGTCACGCTTCGCGGTGGTGGCGATCCTGTTCCCGAAGATGATGGACGGGCGCGGCTTCTCGATCGCCCGGCTGCTGCGCGACCGCGACGGCTACACCGGCCAGATCCGCGCCGTGGGCGATTTCACCGTCGACATGATGCCCCTGATGCGCCGCGTCGGCTTCGATGCGTTCGAGGTGGTGAGCGAGAACGTGAAGAAGGCGCTCGACCGCGGCGTCTGGCCGGAAGTGCCGTACTACTACCAGCCGGTCGAGGCCGACCGCGAGGCGCCCGCCGGCACGCGGCCGTGGATGCGGAAGCCGGGCAAGGGCAGCGCGGCGTAGCGCCGATGAACCCGCTCATCTCGACCGCGGAACTCGGCGCCATCCTCGGTGCGCCCGACACACGAATCCTCGACGCCCGCTGGCGGCTGAACGGCACCGACATGGTGCCGGCCTTCGCCGGGGCACATCTTCCCGGCGCGCGGTTCTTCGACATCGAAGCCATCAGCGACCACGGCACGAACCTGCCGCACATGCTGCCATCGCCCGAAGAGTTCGCGACCGCCGCCGGTGCGCTCGGGATCGCCGAGACGGACCGGATCGTCGTGTACGACGACGGCGTCTTCCGCTCCGCCCCGCGCGTGTGGTGGACGTTCCGCGCCTTCGGGGCAGGCAGGGTTCAGGTCCTCGACGGCGGCCTGCCGAAATGGCGTGCGGAGGGACGCCCCATCGAGAGCGGCGCTCCCGCCCCGGCCGAGGCGATCTTCCGGCCACGGTTCCGGCCGGAACTGGTGCGCGGCTACGCCGAGGTGCTGGCTGCGGTCGAGCGCGGCGCCGCGCAGATCGTCGATGCACGGCCGGCCGAGCGCTTCCGGGGCGAGGCGCCCGAGCCGCGTTCCGGCCTCCGCGGCGGCCACATGCCGGGCGCGATCTCCCTGCCGTCGGCCGGGCTCTATGCCGGCGACCAGCTGCGACCTGCGGCAGATCTTCTGGCGGCCTTCGAGAATGCCGGTATCGACCCCGACGGCCCGATCGTGACGACCTGCGGCTCCGGCGTTGCGGCAAGCGTCCTGGCGCTGGCCCTTGCGGTACTCGGGAAGACGGACGCCGCGGTCTATGACGGCTCGTGGTCGGAATGGGGCGGCCGGCCGGACAGCCCGGTCGTCACCGGGCGGTAAGCCGTCCCGCGCGTCGCCATAAACCGATCCCGCTCGACGCACGGCGGGCTGCGGTGCCTCTACCAGCCCTCGGCGCCGGGCAGTGCGCCGGTTTCGGGGATGGCCGAGCGGCGGAACCATGCGACTGGGCGGGGTAGGCGACGAACCACACCCTGCGCCACCACCACGCCTGCAAGGTTGGGGCTGGGGACCAGGCTACCCCCGCGGATAGCGCTCCTTCAGCAGCGAATACAGCGCGCGGATCGTCTGCGCCTCGCCGCCTTCGGGCTGGCCGGGCTTCGACGAGGCCGTCCAGGCGAAGATGTCGAGGTGCAGCCAGCGCTCGGGCCGGGCGACGAAGCGCTGGAGGAAGAGCGCGGCGGTAATGGCACCGGCAAGGCCGCCGGTGCCGGCATTGTTGATGTCGGCGACCTTGGAGTCCATCATCGAGAGGTAGGGTCGCCACAGCGGCAGGCGCCAGGACGGGTCCGACGTCGCCTCGCCGTGGCGCGCGAGGTCGGCGGCGAGGCGGTCGTCCGGCGTGAAGACGGCGGGAAGGTCCGGGCCGAGCGCGACGCGCGCAGCACCGGTGAGCGTGGCAAAATCGATCAGGAGCTCCGGCTCCTCCTCGCCCGCCAGGTCGAGCGCATCGGCAAGGATCAGGCGGCCCTCGGCGTCGGTGTTGCCGATCTCGACCGTGAGTCCCTTCCGGCTCCGCAGCACGTCGCCGGGCCGGAAGGCGGCGGAAGCGATGGCGTTCTCGACCGTCGGCACGAGGAGGCGGAGGCGCACCGGGAGCTTCGCGCCCATCACCAGCGCGGCCAGCGCCAGCGCGTTCGCGGCGCCGCCCATGTCCTTCTTCATCAGCAGCATGTTGGACGACGGCTTGATGTCGAGCCCGCCGGTGTCGAACACGACGCCCTTGCCCACCAGCGTCACCTTCGGCGCGTCCGGATCGCCCCACACCAGATCGACGAGGCGCGGCGCGCGCCCTGGCGTTGCGGCGGCGCCAACGGCGTGGATCATCGGGAAGTCGCGCGCGAGGTCTTCACCGGCGATGACGGACACGTCCGCGCCATGCTGCTCGGCAACGGCGCGGATGGCGCCGGCGAGTTCGGCCGGGCCGAGATCGTTGGCGGGCGTGTTGACGAGGTCGCGCGCCAGCGTGACGGCAGCGACGATGCGGCGAAGCTCGGCGGCGTCGATGCCCGAAGGGATGGCGAGGCGGATGTCCGTCGTGGCGGGATCGCCACCCTTGTAGCGGGCAAAGCGGTACGCGCCGAGGCCGAAGGCGAGTGCGGCCATCGCGGGATCGGGGAAGCCGCCGTCGAGGCGGTAGTCGCCCGGCGGCAGTAGGGTCGCCAGGCGGGCCGGTACGAACGCGGTGCGCTCGTTCCCCTCCCCGCCGCCAAGGCCGAACAGCACGCGGGCAAGCGCGCCGCCTGCGCCCGGAACGAGGGCGATCGTTCCGCGCGCCGCGGTGAAGCCGGCCGCCGCCACGAATACGCGGGCCTCGGGCGCCAGCCGGGTGAGCGCGGCAGCGAGGCCGTCGGGCGAAACGCCCTCTACCGGGACTGCGCCATCCGCCGGCGCATCGACCAGAACCGCCTTCGCCATCGTCCACCACCCCATCGCCAACGGGCACGCTTCTAGGGTCTTGCGCGGCGCGCCGCCAGCGGGCGGACGCGCTTTAACCCCGCGTTAGGGTTAACGGTTCAT
Organism: Kaistiaceae bacterium; assembly: GCA_964201375.1. Taxonomy (GTDB): domain Bacteria; phylum Pseudomonadota; class Alphaproteobacteria; order Rhizobiales; family Kaistiaceae; genus JADLGL01. The sequence continues at coordinate 1,043 of CAXNGA010000153.1, read as the reverse complement.
TGCTGGAGGGGAGCGGGGTTCGTCCCCACAGACCGGTCGCGTTCCATGCCCGCCATCGCGCCAGACATCCTTCGCCATGGCCGCCTCGTGCGGCCGCTCCGCCTTGCCGCGCCCGCGCTCGCGGCGCTCCTCCTTGCCTCGTGCGCATCGATGCGTGCCGAGGAGCCGGACCCGATAGTGACGAACGCCATCGCGGGCGCTACCGCGGTGGACCTTCCGGGCGCGGAATCGTACTGGCAGGGCCGGTATGCGGTCGATCCGGGCAATCGCGACAACGCCTACAATTACGCCGAGGTGCTGCTGCGCCTCGACCGCCTCACGCAGGCGATCGCCGTCCTCCAGCGTGCCACCCTCGCCTTCCCCGAGGACCGCCAGATCATGGCGGCCTATGGCAAGGCGCTGGCGCGGAACGGCGATTTCACCGAGGCACTGACCATCATCCGCCGGGCGCAGGACCCGACGATGCCCGACTGGACGCTGCTCGCCGCCGAGGCCGCCATCCTCGACCAAACCGGCAACCAGACGCAGGCTCGAATCCTCTACCAGCAGGCGATCGCCATCGCGCCGGGCCAGGCCTCGCTGTGGTCGAACCTCGGCATGTCCTACGTGCTGACGGGCCAGCTCGAACTCGCGGAGCAGAACCTACGCCGGGCCGCAGCCCTGCCGACGGCGGACAGCCGGGTGCGGCAGAACCTCGCCCTCGTCCTCGGCCTCCAGGGCCGCTTCGACGAGGCGGAAGCCATCGCCCGGCAGGAGCTTTCCCCCGAGCAGGCCGAGGCCAACATGGCCTATCTCCGCGCCATGCTCGGCAGCAACGACGCGTGGACGCGGTTGCAGCAGGGGGCGTGACGGGGGCGGGGGCGGGCGTGGCCAGTGGCGAATAGCGAATAGTTAGTCCGACATTCCCCAGATGACCGGGGCCGGCAACGTGAGAATAGGCCGGTTTGGCTCCGCGGGCGAATCCAACTGTTGGAACGACGGCCTCGGGCGACTGACGCCGCTGATTTCGCCGCGGTTCGCCCCTGCGGGACGGTGGTTTGGCG
>CAXNGA010000152.1:0-5531 GCA_964201375.1 Kaistiaceae bacterium | reverse complement strand
CGAGATGGTCCCGACGAGACCGCGCGGCAGAAGCAGCGTGACCCCGATGAAGAGCGCGCCGAGGAAGTACGGCCAGTTCGGGGCGAGCGCGAGCATCTCGGCAGGCTCGACGAGCAGGCGGCAGAGGAAGGCACCGAAGATCGCGCCGGCTACGTACTTGTTCTTGTTGAGGACGAGCCAGGCGATGATCGCGACCGCCGCGACCGTCCAGCCCCACGATTCCGCGGACAGGAGGCCGCCGACGAAGCGGACGTCGGGCGAGGGGAAGGCCCAGGTGTCGGACCACACGAGGCCAAGGGCGGCGATGGCAGCGCCCGCCGCCGCACCGGCAACCACCTTCACCCAGCCGAGCGAGGCGCGGTAGATGATCAGGAGGAACAGGAGGCCGAGCGCCGGCAGGATTGCGATCACCCAGTAGGGCTGGCTCGCGCCGCCGGTGAAGTAGGTCTTGAAGGCGTTGACCAGGACGCCGCCGAGCATCGGCCCGACCAGCGTGCCACGGCCGCCCACGGCGACCCACACCACCGCCTCGATCGACTTCAGCGGCGACAGTTCACCCGGGTTGATGATGCCCACCTGGGGCACGTAGAGAGCTCCCGCCACGCCTGCCATGCAGGCGGAAAGCGTGAAGAGGAAGGTCTTGTACCGGTCGACGCGGTAGCCGAGGAAGCGCGTGCGGCTCTCCGCATCGCGGATGGCCACGATCACCTTGCCGTACTTCGAGAAGATGACCGACCGGCAGATCCAGTAGCCGATCGCGAGCGCGATTGCCGAGGCGCCGAAGAGCCAGCCGCGCGTGTCGGGCGCGCCGATCGGCACCCCGAGGATGTCCTTGAAGTCGGTGAAGCCGTTGTTGCCGCCGACCGCCGTCTCGTTGCGGAGGAACAGGAGGTAGAGGGCGTAGGTCAGCGCCTGCGTGATGATCGACAGGTACACGCCCGTTACACGGGAGCGGAAGGCGAACCAGCCGAACAGGAAGGCGAGCGCCCCCGGTATCAGCACGATCATGATGGCGGCGAACCAGAACTGGTCGAAGCCATGCCAGAACCACGGCAGCTCGCTCCAGTTCAGGAATACCATGAAGTCCGGCAGGATCGGGTTGCCGTAGACACCGCGCGTGCCGATGGCGCGCATCAGGTACATGCCCATCGCGTAGCCGCCGATGGCGAAGAACGCGCCGTGGCCAAGCGAGAGAATGCCGCCATAGCCCCAGATCAGGCCGATCGACAGGGCAAGGAGCGCGTAGCAGAGATACTTGCCGTAGAGCAGCGTGTCGTTGGTCGTCAGGTAGAAGGGCGACCCCGGCGAGTCGACCGACAGCGGCACGCCGATGCCGACGACCAGGAGGCCGACTATGACGAGTCCGGCCCGCCAGTCGATACCGCGCAGAATGAACGAACCGATCATGATTCGATTGCCCGGCCCTTGAGGGCGAACAGGCCGCGCGGCCGCCACTGGATGAACATGATGATCGCGACCAGCACGATGATCTTCGCGATCACCGCATCGCCCTGGCCGATATAGGGCTCGAGGAACTTGTTGGTGATGCCGAGACCGAAGGCTCCGACGAACGTGCCCCAGAGATTGCCGACGCCGCCGAGCACCACGACCATGAAGGAATCGACGAGGTAGGCCTGGCCGAGATTGGCCGACACGTTGTCGATCTGGCTCAGTGCCACGCCGGCAAGGCCCGCGATGCCGGAGCCGAGGCCGAAGGTGAACATGTCGACGCGGGGTGTGTGGATGCCCATGGCGCTCGCCATGCGGCGGTTCTGCGTGACCGCACGCATCTGGAGGCCCAGCGCCGTTCGTCGCAGCACCAGAATGAGCGCCATGAACACCATGATGGCGAAGAGGAGGATGTAGACGCGGCTGTAATTGAAGTTGAGCTGGCCGATCGAGAACGAGCCCGACATCCAGGACGGGCTGCTGACGAGCACGTTGGACGACCCGAAGATCGATCGGGCTGCCTGCTGCAGGGCGAGCGAAATGCCGAAGGTGGCAAGGAGCGTTTCGAGCGGTCGTCCGTAGAGCCATCGGATCACGCCGCGTTCGATCCCCATTCCGATGCCCGCGGTAACGAGGAACGCTATGGGAATGGCGATGGGCAGGGCCCATTCGATGAGGCCGGCATTGCCGGAGGCGCGGATGATGTCCTGGACGACGAACACGGTGTAGGCGCCGATCATGACCATCTCGCCATGGGCCATGTTGATGACGCCCATGACGCCGAAGGTGATGGCCAGGCCAACCGCAGCGAGCAGCAGCACCGATCCGAGCGAGATACCGAACCACAGGTTCTGGCCGACGGCCCAGAACACCTGCGCCGTCTCGATGCGGGACACCCCGCGCTCGGCCGCCTCTGCTACCGCGCCTTCGCCGGCCGCAAGCTGCCTGAGGACGTTGAGGGCGGCCTGGTCGCCGCGGTCGGACAGCACGGTGACGGCGGCGATGCGCTCCTCCTCGGGCGCGTCCGCGTTGCCGACGACGATTGCCGCCCGCGCCTCCTGCATGATGCGAAGGACCCCGGCATTGGTCTCGCCCGCGATGGCCTCCTCGAGGAGCGGGAGGTTGGCCGCGTCGCGGTTGGCGAAGATCGTCTCCGCGGCAGAAAGGCGCGTGGCCCGGTCCGGCGACAGGAGCGTGAGGCTGCTCATCGCGGTGCGGACCGCACGGCGTACGGCGTTGTTGACGCGGATCGCGGTCGCCTCGCGCTCGGCGACCTCGCCCAGCGCCTCGCCGGTGACCGGATCGGCCATCGTCAGGGTCGCGCCGAGGTCGTTGCCGGCAAAGACGAGGTCGTCCGCATTGCGGAAGTAGAGGTCGCCCTCGCTGAGCGTGTTCAGGACGGCAACGCCGCCGGGATGGCCGAGCGCGGCGATCCGGTCGACGATGGCGCTGGTGTCACGGTAGTTGCCTTCCGCAGCGACGAACTCCTGGACGAGCGCGCGGAGCGCTGCGTCGCCCGGTTCGGCCTGGGCGAAGGCGGGGGACACGACGGCGACAAGGCTCAGGCAGACGGCGCCGGCAAGGGCGAGGGCGCAACCGACGACCGTGCATGGCCGGAGCGCGAGGTAGAATGCGTTTGTCATGATGCCGAAGGGCTCGAGCCACGGGTCCGGCCGGAAACCGGAGACGAGGAAGGGGCGGCGAACCGCCCCTTCCTGTATTTCGAAAGCTGAGGACTACGGTGTCGCCACGCCGGCGCCGCCGCAGACGCCCGTGGCAACGTTGAAGTTGCCGCACGAGAGCGGAGCGCGCCAGTCGGCGATCAGGTTCCTGGAGTCGGGCAGGTAGTCCGACCACTCGTCACCGACCACGAGGCCGGTCGTCTGCCACACGACCTCGAACTGGCCGTCGGCCTGGATCTCGCCGATGAACACAGGCTTGGTGATGTGGTGGTTCGGCATCATCGCCGAGAAGCCGCCGGTGAGGTTCGGCACGGACACGCCGATCATGGCGTCGATGACCGCGTCGGCGTCGGTGGTGCCGGCCTTCTCGACCGCCGCGACCCACATGTTGAAGCCGATGAAGTGCGCTTCCATCGGGTCGTTGGTCACTTCGTTCGGGTTGCCCGTGAAGGCGTGCCAGGCCGCGATGAACTCCGCGTTCGCCGGGGAGTCGATCGACTGGAAGTAGTTCCAGGCGGCAAGGTGGCCGACGAGGTTGGAGGTGTCGAGACCGGCGAGCTCTTCTTCACCGACCGAGAACGCGACGACCGGGATATCGGCGGCATCGACGCCCTGGTTGGCGAGTTCGCGGTAGAACGGCACGTTGGCGTCGCCGTTGATGGTGGAGACCACCGCGGTGAACTTGCCCTGCGAGCCGAAGGCCACGATGTCGGAGACGATCGTCTGCCAGTCGGAATGACCGAACGGCGTATAGCTGATCATGATGTCTTCCGGCGCGACGCCCCTGGAGGCGAGATAGGCCTCGAGGATGCGGTTTGTCGTGCGCGGATAGACGTAGTCGGTGCCGGCGAGGACCCAGCGCTCGACGCCCTGGTCCATCAGGTAGTCGACGGCCGGGATGGCCTGCTGGTTCGGAGCGGCGCCGGTGTAGAAGATGTTGCGCGAGCTTTCCTCGCCCTCGTACTGGACGGGGTAGAACACGACGGTGTTGAGCTCTTCGGCAACCGGCAGGATCGACTTGCGGGACACCGAGGTCCAGCAGCAGAAGATCACGTCGACGCCGTTCACCTCGACGAGCTCACGGAGCTTTTCGGCAAACAGCGGCCAGTCGGAGGCCGGATCGACGACGACCGGCTCGAGCTGGCGGCCCAGGACGCCGCCCGCCGCGTTCTGCTGCTCGATGAGCATCAGCATCACGTCGGAAAGCGTGGTCTCAGAGATCGCCATCGTGCCCGACAGCGAGTGAAGGATGCCGACCTTGATCGGACCCTCATCCTGCGCCAGAGCGGGGGCGGCTGTCGCAAGGACTGCCGCCGCCGCCAGGCCGAGGAGAGGCTTGCGGAACTGAAACATCGTGAAGAGAACCCCCTGTGCTCAACGGCGCCTTGGGAGGAGACGCCTGAGCAGGAGGAGGGCAAGTCGCGTGCCACTCCGCCTTGTGGCGTTTTCTGCGGCACGCTTCTCCCTGTGCACCGCCCGCTGGCAGATCGTGCCCAACAATTCAGCAGCAGACTGGATGAGCTGCCTGAAACCCGCGATTGACGCCGCGACAGCGCTCCGACAAAGTATGATTTCCATACTCATCTTTAGAAGCTGGGCAAATGTTGGGGGCTGTCATGTCGCGGCACAATTGCTGGAACTGCGACTACCGGCTCGAGGGCGACCCGTCCCGCTGCCCGCGTTGTGGCATGCCGCTGGCCGGTCTCGATGCTCCGCGCCAGCCCGCTGCCGCCGCGGCCGCTGGTGCCGCGCCGGCGAAAGCGAAGAGCCGCAAGGCGGGGACGAAGGCCGATGCCGGAACGCAGTCGCGACCGCAGCAGAAGGCCGAAATCGTTCCGCCGGGCGCGCCTCGCCGCTCCGCAACCGTCCGGATGGCCACCGGTGCCGGCAAGGGGCTGCGGCTCGCCGCCACCGGGGCCGGCCGCGGCCTCTTGGCATCGCTCGGCCTGGCCCGGAAGTCGCTTGCGACAGGGACTGCTCTGTCCGTGAAGACGGTGAAGCTCGTCGGATCGGCCGCGGGTGGCGTCGCCTCCGGCGTCCGTAGCGGCACCCGCCTCATAGCCTACCGGCCGCAGCGCCCGAACCGCGTCCTGGATGGCGACATCCTCCATCGCGAGAATGTCCGCACGATCGCGGACGTCGCCGAGCGCCTGCTCCGGGATGCCCGGGAGGAGAACGCCCGCCTTGCCGCTCGCTTTGCGGCGCTCGAAGCACGATTCACCACCGATCGCATCGCCGGCAAGCCGGCGGCGACGGCCGGCGAAGCTGCTGCCTCGAGCCCCCGGGCACCCGCCGCCCGGAAAACGGGATCGGCCCGGACGTCGCGTTCCACCACGAGCCGCGCGGAGCGCAGCCCGCGGCGCGAGCCGACGGCCGGAGCCCGGCCGGTGATCACGCTCG